>JBHJOO010000560.1:0-3269 GCA_050329675.1 Balneolaceae bacterium | reverse complement strand
GCCACAAAGCGGATTTCGTGAAGATTGTGCCGAATATTGCGCCCTTCAGGGGTATCCGGTTGGTGTACTGATACAAGAAGAAGGTGAAGAAGATTATGTTTGGTCTATTATGACAGCGTCCCAGATATTTGCCGACTATATGACTCAAATTGCACGAGTCCGGGGAACGGTTCGTTCAGATGGTGTTCTGGACCCATTGGATGTAGAATTAAAGGATGGGCCCGATTCCTGGATTACCATTATGTAACAGCAGCTGATCAATTATTTTTTTCAATTACTTCAAGAGTAATAACGACAGCTGAACTTCCCTGAGATTCAATCTCAAAACGAATACTGTCCCTCGGTTCAACATTTTGTAAAATGGCGGTATCACGAACCGAGAAGGCCATGGTCATTGAATTCATAAATCCGGGAATGTCTCCATGTTGAACAATGAAATTGCGTTTGCTTGGAGGAATGGAGATAACCGTTCCGGTACCTTCAAAAATCTCAACCGGAGCCTGTTCAGCTTCCGCATGGGTTTGTTCTGATGCATTTTGATGATCGTGTGAGTCTGATTGGCAGGCATTTAAAAAGATAAATAGTAACAGTATGCTAAAACCTCTGTAAAATAATATCATCTTTCTCTGATTATATTCATGATTTGGTTAAATTTCAATTTAAGGATAAAAAGATAATTTCACAGTTGTAGATTTAAGAAAAAGTAACAAAAGAGTATAATATTATGGTTTTTAAAAATATCAACGATTTTATTTTAATATGTATGGCTGTTTTCTTAATGGCTGCCTGTAGTTCCGATAAAAGTGAACAGAAAGGCGATGCAGCTGACAGAGGTGCCAGTGAAACAACCTCAGCGGTTACAGATGACAGATCAAAAAGAGCTGTAACGGATGGAACCCTTGGTGCTATTCCGGATTATGAATTTGAAACTCTTGACGGTAATTTGATCAAAATCTCTGATTATGAGGGAAAGGTTGTGATGCTTAATTTCTGGGCAACCTGGTGCGGCCCGTGCAGGAGAGAAATTCCCGAATTGATCAGATTAAAAGAGAAATATGAAGACAGGGGATTTGAAATAATCGGGATTGCACTGGATGAGCAGGGATTTGATGTTGTTAGGCCATTTATAAACCAGTTTGATATCAATTACAAGATTGTAGTGGATGATTATTCATACGGAAATGAATTAGGTGGAATCTATATGGTTCCTACAACGTATATCGTAAATGCAGAAGGAAAAATAGCATTCCGTAAAATCGGTGAAATAACCATGGAAGATATCGAGCCAAGATTGCTGGATTTACTGTGAGTTAATTCTTTTTCGCAGCATGAAACTGAATAGTTACCCGGCTCGTAAATTTCACTATTTGAGGGATGTTCATTAGAGATGGAGTCCCGGCTGCTCTCATGGATTCGGTTCTGAGTACAGGAAATGACGGCCCACTTTCCGAATAATCAACAGAAGCAATATTTCGAATTTCAAGCCCAAGCTCTGCAGCTATCAGTTCAGCTTTCATATTTGCATTATCAATGGCATTCTGAAGTGATTCTCTGTCGCCTTTTATATTTTCAGAGGACTGAAAGGATGCCTGGAAATTGTCAAAATCATTTTCAATAAGTATAACCTGAATCTCTTCGTACATATCAAAATCCTTCAAAGTCAATTGAACAAGTTGATTGGTTCTGTATTCACTCTCCCTGTTATTCCTTATATGAGAGATTCGAAAAGGCTCAAATACAATATTCGTATCCTGGATTCCAAAACCGGTAATCAGGCCGGTTAATGTTTTCTCGAGATTTTTATGTTTTTCAAAAGCCTCCCCCGGTGATGCTGCATTAATTTGCATAAATATTTGAAGGGTGATTATATTCGCCGGATAAAATGCCTCACCTTCTGTTGATACATTTATAACAGTGGTCTGCAATTTGTCCGTCAGATCTTTCAGGGCCTGTGCAAAAGTGAAATTAAAAGTCAGGCAGCAGAGAAAAAAGATTGTCAGCAATGTTTTTTTCATGGTATCCATTTTTAAACTATTTTTATGAAAGCGCTTGCAAATATATTTAATAAGATTTATCTATTAGGATAGATATATTAAAAAATAAATAATCTCAGCGGACTATATGCTATTGCAATTAAACCTATCATAAAACCCGGATATATGAAAATAAAGATACGTACCAAGTTAACAGCGATTTTATTTGTGTTTTTACTGGTTTTTCAATTTGATAATCAAATTTATGCAAATAATTTATCAGTTTATGATCAGACAACAGAAATTTCAGGAATTGTAATTGAATCTGATACCGGAATGCCTCTCGCCGGTGTTAATGTTACGGTTAAGGGCCGTGTTGTAGGTACTTCAACCAATACAAATGGTCAATTTTCACTTACGGTTCGTCAGGATCCTCCGCTCATTCTTGTTTTTAGCATGGTTGGATTTTCAAGCCGTGAAATTGAAATTACAGAAAATGTAACCACGGGATTAACGGTAGAATTGTCTGAAGCTCCAATCGTTGGGGGCGATGTAGTTGTATCGGCTTCCAGAGTGGAACAGGATATTCTGAAATCTCCGGTTTCTATTGAGAAAATTGATGCTATTGGTGTACAGGAGTCCGCTTCACCCAGTTTTTATGAATCACTGACCAATTTGAAAGGTGTTGATTACAGCTCTCAAAGTATTACATTTCAGGCTATAACTACCAGAGGATTCACCGCTAACGGAAATACACGCTTTGTTCAGCTGATAGATGGTATTGATAATCAGGCGCCCGGATTGAATTTTCCGGTAGGTAATATTGTAGGTATTTCTGATCTGGATCTTGAAAGTGCTGAGTTAATGCCAGGTGTTGCTTCAGCACTTTATGGGCCCAATGCCCTGAATGGAATTTTATTGCTGAATAGCAAAAGTCCATTTGAGTATCAGGGATTTTCTACCAGTATTAAAACCGGATTTAATCATATCGATGCACGAGATGATGATGTATCGGTGTATCAGGAGTATTCTGCTCGTTTTGCTAATGCAGTTAATAATCGATTTGCCTATAAAGTAAATGTATCGTATCTGAGGGCAAGTGATTTTATACCTTCGGATACACGTGATCAGGGGCCTGCATCAATGGGAGTTGTTGAAAGAGGAGCTACTTCAAGAGGAGATAACCGTGTATACAACGGTGTTAATGTTTATGGCCAGCCATTGGTAAATATTGGTGATATTGCAAGAGGAGTGATTAACGGTGATGATCCTGCTGCTGCAGCACAAATTGCAGCC
>JBHJOO010000119.1:0-2034 GCA_050329675.1 Balneolaceae bacterium | reverse complement strand
CTCGTTACTAATCATGTATCTGACTGGTACCGGCCTGAATGCCATGTCGTTTATGGGTGTGCTGATTTTAACCGGAATTGCCGTGAACGACTCGATTCTAAAAGTAGATTTTATGAGGCGCTACCTGGCAGATACGGGTAATCTTGATAAGGCCGTTGAACTTGCAGGCAGACACCGGTTCCGCCCCGTAGTGATGACCAGCGTAACCACTATTTTGGGCCTTATTCCCATGCTCATTCCATTTGGCGAAGGGTATGCATTCCGGCAGTCGCTTGCCCTTGCGCTGATGGGGGGGATGGTAACGTCCACGATTTTAACTCTCTATCTGATCCCGGTTATATTCCGGTGGCTGGAGAGAAATCATATTTATAAATTGAAATCAACTACAAATATTTCATGAAAATGTTCGAGAATATAATTTGGCGATTACGGGTTTTTCAAAGTTGTTGCCTTGGCGCGGAATCTTCCGGAGGGTGTTTCACGCGAAGATCGAAGGGGGGCAGAGCCCGCGAACGGAAGAATTTATTCAGTATCTGTTTTCCGGCTATTTTTATGATCATTCTGTTTTCGGCTTGTACTCCGGACGATGTGGAGCGCGGCAGTTTATCAGAAGAAGAAAAGGAAGCGATTGACGTTCGTCCCGATGTGGTATTTGCAACATCTGACGCCCAGCCTCTGAATATTTATATTGAAAGCCAGGGCATCGTGGAACCCAGCCGTGAGATTACTATTCGATCGCGAATCGGTGGGTTTGTGGAATCTGTAATCCTGGATGATGGCGTATATGTTCACAAAGGGGATACATTACTGAAATTTGTGGATGATGAGTGGAGACAGGCACTTCATCAGGCAGAAAACGATTATGAATCAGCACTGGCTGAATACAAAATAGAAAAATTGCAGCGTGAAAGAGCCGGTAATAACAATCCCGGTGATGACCGGATGCTTCGTATCTCCACCGGGCTTGCAAAGGCGGAAGTGGATCTGGAGCGGGCAAAGCTCGATTTGTCATATACAGTAATGACAGCTCCATTTTCAGGATTGCTTTCCGTAAGAGATCGTCTTTCGCCGGGTGCTTTTGTAAGTGCTAACAGCGAGCTGGGAAGGCTGATCAATGACGATGTTGTCCTGGTGCGCCTTGATGTACTCGAGGCAGAATTAAATGAACTCGAAAGCGGTATGAATGTACTGATCACCGCACCATCCGGCGAACGAAAACGCGGCCGGATCCGAACATTATCACCGGTCGTAGATCCCGAAAGTAAAACCGGACAGGTTCTGGTTGAAGTACCGAATAATAAGCGCAGCCTGAAACCGGGAATGACGGTGGAAGGCCGCATTCAGATTCGCACCCATACAGGAAAATCCCGTATACCAAGAGCAGCTATCCTGGAACGGGACGGCGGCCGCACTCTTGTTTTTAAGCTGAATAACGAAACAGTTGAGTGGATCTATGTGGAACCTGCATTTCAAAATGCCGAATGGGCCATTGTAAATCATGAAGATATTGCCCCCGGTGATACTCTGGCCGTTGATAACCATTTTGCTCTCAGCCACCTTCAGAAAGTGCGACCGCGCATGGCCGGGCAGATTGTGAGGGACGAGGCGGGGGAGGAGCTGTGATTAGTTGGCAGTATACAGTTGAGCGGAGCGAAATCCCGACAGCGAGAAATTTGACCAAGAGCATGTGCACAAATCTGTCGGGGTATGCAGTAGACAGTATTCAGTAACAAAAAATGTATAAATGGAAAACGAATTGACACTGCGGCGCATTCATAAACCGAGTTCGATTAATGAATTTTATGCGCCGCGGTCTTTATCAGGCAGGAACCAGTCATGTCGACTAAGTGAGCCCGGCAGTGTTTTTCTGTCGGTGCGAACGCATGGAGACATCTCCTTAAAATGGCAAGATACTTTTATTAAGAAGTATGCAAATGTATCTAAAAAGATGTCTCAATTCCGGCCTGAAAAGCACAGGCCTGCATTCGACATGACAAATCGCCTGATTATTGAGGGGCGGGTATAAAGTTCCCG
>JBHJOO010000555.1:0-3031 GCA_050329675.1 Balneolaceae bacterium | reverse complement strand
AAAAGTTCCGTCACCGTTATTAAGAAAAACAGTTGTTTTTGGTTGAAAATCACTCCCCCGTCCTGCTATTATCAAATCGGGGAAGCCGTTGTTGTTAAGGTCGGCAACGGCAAGATCCCCTTAATCAAAGCCAGGAAGCACAAATGAAAGGGAAAAACCGCCTTCACCGTCGTTGGTATAAACTTCAGCTATATTCTCGCCGGATTCATTTTGACCGGAAATAACAAAATCGAAATATCCGTCAAGATTAAAATCTGCAAAACTAACGGATGCATTTCTGATTCCGGTAAATTCATCAAGTAATTCGAACCCACCCTGACCATTGTTTTGGGAGTAAACTGAATCTGGAAAGTAAAGCAGAAACAAGCCCAGATAAAAAATGTACTTTTTCATACTCCAAAATCATTTAACAGTATTCCATATAAAATCAAATTCTTAACCTTAAATAAAAAAATAAAAAGTCATAAATAAATCAATACTGTGTTATTCATTTTTGAGAAATCGGGTGAAGCATTTATTTAAAATTCAGAATTCCTGACTTGACGCAAACATTTAAGCCGCGATTTTGTCGATTCGTCTCAGACCTTATAACTATTTGTTTTAGATATTCAGAGTTGGGAATTCTGAAATTACAGAAGGGAAAGTGGTTCTTTTCGGTTTCACGCAAAGCTCGCAAAGATTAGCGCGAAGCACACAAAGAAAAAACTTTGTAGCGATTTTATTTTTGAAATTGATGTTATATAAAAAAAAGCCTGCAGAGTAAACTGCAGGCTTTGGTTGTGATCATGTGGTTTAGATGTTCATTATTTAATCAGCATCATTTTACGAACCTGTGTAAAATTATCTGCCTGTATGCGGTACAGATACATTCCGCTTGAAAGATTGGCTGCATCAAATGTTATTGTATGTCTTCCGGCAGATCTCTGCCCATTAACAAGTGTTGCAACACGCTGGCCAATTGTATTGTAAACATCCAGCCTTACATCCGAAGCACTTGGAAGTGTAAATGAAATTTGTGTTGTCGGGTTAAACGGATTCGGGAAGTTTTGGCTTAATTCAAACTCCAAAGGACGGTCGGCAAATATATCATCATCCGTGCTCGTAACCACACCACGGCTGAAAGTGACGATGAATTCCTCTTCCGGGTATTTGATATTTGATCCATCGGTAGCCACAACAACCCATTTGATTGTCGCTTCTTCACCAACTTGAACACCAAACTGAGCCAATACCTGATCAATAAATGCCTCGGTAACGGTAAGTGTTGTGGCTGTACCGCCTCCATCCGACGGGATGGTTAGCAAGGGAACACTGAAGAGCAGATTGGGCGTGGTTGCCATCCATGTGTATGTGATATCACCTTCGGATTCGGCTGCCTCCCACGATACCTGAACCAGTTCCGTTGAACCCTCTTCAACAGGTATGGTTGCTCCGTTTTCAGGTGCTATCAAATTAAAGGACGCAATGGCATCTGCATCCTGTATGTCGCCCAGTTTTCTGGGTACAAGCTGGATATTTTGATTGAATTGAGTGATATAACCGACAATATTGATTGATTCTTCCGGAATGGTTGTGCCTATATAGGTTTCTTCACCTTCCTCAAGAATGGATTCGACGATTCGATCGGTTCTGATCGGAAATGTATTTCCATCACTGTCTTCAAGTGTATAGTTGGATTGATTTTCCCAAATTTCACCGGCTTGTTGAACAGTTACATTTTCAAAGAAAACAAGTTGTCCCTGGAAGGGAGCTATCGGATTTGGCCCTTCTGTGTCGTGTGCCAGATCTGAAAATGTTCGTTTAACAGGAAAAACAGCATTTCCGCTTGATGAAGGTGGCCCGGGGTCCTCAACGGGGGTCAACTGCAGCAAGTTGCTAAATGTGCTAAGTGTGCCTTTTACTCCTGTTATACCGTCATTCCGGTTATATTCGGTGGTGATTATTCCATCATTGTCATCAAATACGATTCCACCGGTGGCGTCGGTAATGACCTTTCGCCCCCTGAAAGTAGAATTGAAAGTTAATATTCCTTCTGTGACCAATTCAAAAACAGTTCCCGGAGGCAGGTTTATTCCGGCACGTAGTTCGGCAATGGATGTTACCTGCGTTTCAAAACTGTAAACGGCTGTTGAGATGTCACTGTAGGAACCGTCAAGAAAAGCGATGGCTTTTACGGTTGTGTTTTCTGTAAGTGTGAAAGGCCCGGAAAATTCAGTTGATGTATTATCGGGGTCAGAACCATCCAGTGTAAAGAAGATGGTTGCCCCTTCTGTTTCAGTTGTGATGGTAACATCAACACTTTCAGCATCTATGAAGCCCGGAGTTGGTGAGAATACCGGTGCGGCAACCTCAACATCAACTATAACTTCTTCGAAATCCGTACTGTTTCTTGCTGTTATGAAATCACCCTCACTTCTGGAATTCGGGAGTCCGGTAATATTTTGTATGGTGGCTGGAACCGGAGCACCAATATAATCCACATTAAAAAATGTTGTTCTGAACGTACCGCTTACCGTGGCATCGCCAGCATCCTGAATCGGATATTGCGTCCCATTTTCAAAATTACCAGCCGGATCGGTAAATTCAATATTTTGAACCGTTACCAATCTGGACTGATAAGTGCCGAAATTTGTATTCAATTCATTCAGTGTAATCTCAACCGGAGTAACTGTATTTCCCACAGACGTTGCTGCACCCGGATCTGTGGCAGGTACAAATTGAATCTGATTGCCAAATGTTGAAACGCTTCCAATGATGTTGGTTATACCATCATATGTATCAAAGGATGTAGTTATATTTCCGCCATTATCATCAATCATCACCCCGGCTGATGCATCTTCAATAAATTTTTGATTCCTGAAACTCTGCTGAAAAGTTAGTACAACTTCGTTCGTAAGCCTGTAAAAAAGGCCGTCTCCATCTTTTGTCTTTAACTCTGCTACATCTGCCACATCAATCGGCCTGATAAAAGTAATGGCAAACGGAGCTTCTGCCAGCCGGGTTTCGCCTGTTTGCTCAGCCCGAACGGTCC
>JBHJOO010000452.1:0-7627 GCA_050329675.1 Balneolaceae bacterium | reverse complement strand
TCAAGAACCAGTTCCGGTACTTTGTGTTCATTGGCAAGCCCGGTAAGCACACTTTCTGCTGTTGAATACTGGCCTGTTTTTGTTTTCTTACCCGATGGAATGTCAAGCTTCTCAAAAAGTATCTGGCCCAGCTGCTGTGGTGAGTTTACATTAAACGATTCTCCCGCTTCTTCAAATATCTTTTTTTCAAGAATAGCGATATCCTGATCTAACCCTTTTGAAAACTGCTCAAGCATTTCTATATCAATGCGTATCCCGTTTAATTCCACATCACCCAACACAGTGGTTAATGGAAAATCTACCCTGTCAGCGATTTCCAGAAGTTCATCAGCAATGAGTTTATCTTTTAAAACATCATACAGCTGAAGTGTGATATCGGCATCTTCACAGGCATAATCTTTAATCTCTGTATACGGGATTTCAGCCATCGTTTTTTGATTTCTGCCGCTCCCGATCAGTCTTTCAATCGGGATCGGTTCATAATTCAGATATTTTTTCGACAAAAAATCCATCTTGAGCTTTTGATTTGCATCCAGCAGGTAAGCAGCAACCATTGTATCAAAATAGGGGCCTTTCATTTCCATCCCTGCCCTTTTAAGCATCAGGTAATCAAATTTCAGATTGTGAGCGATCTTCAGAATATTTCTGTTTTTAAAAACCGGCTCAAGCAAGCTGCACGCTTCGGTTGCCGGCAGGGTATCATCCAAATTTACAGGGATATACCAGGCCTTGCCTTTAGCGGTACAAAGCGAAATTCCCACAAGCAGAGCCCTTATGGGGTCACTTGCATCTGTTTCCGTATCAAAACAGAGTACTTCCGAATCTTTTATTTCCTCAATGATGGCATGAATGTCTTCCCGGGATTTAGCAAGTTTATAGACAACCTGATTACTGTCTAAACCGCGATTGTTTCTTTCGGAGTCATCGATCTCAGGGTATGTTTCAGAAAAAAGATCATTTTGCCCGCCAGGTTCAATCCCGAGGTATTTTTTTGTAAGAGTCCGGAATTCCATTCGTTTAAAAAACAATCCAAGTTCTTTCTTGTCAGGCCCCTGCCATTCAAGCTTTCTCCATTGAATCGTCTCCGGTACGTCTGTTTTAATCGTAACCATTTTTTTTGCATGCAGGGCCTGTTCAGCATAATTTGAGAGCCCTTCCCTTTGCCTCTTTGATTTTATCTTATCTGCATTTTTAATGGCATTTTCAAGTGACCCGTATTTTTTGATCAGATCTGGTGCTCCTTTTTTTCCGATACCCGGAACTCCCGGAATATTATCTGACGTATCCCCGATGAGTGCCAATACATCAACTACCTGCTCAGGATAGACATCAAAATACTCTTTCACCCCTTCCCGGTCTATAATAATAAACCCGCCGTTTTTATTATCAGGTTTTACCATGGTAATATGATCATGTACCAGCTGCATAAAATCTTTATCGGGAGTTACCAGATAAACATTTACATCTTCGGCATTGGCATTACTTGCAATGGTTCCGATAATATCATCTGCTTCATACCCATCCTGCTCCAGGTTGTGTATTCCGAAATAATCAATCATCTCCTTGATAAGGGGTATGCCGCTTCTCAATTCTTCGGGCTGAGGCGGACGATTCGCCTTATAATCCTTGTCGATATCATGGCGGAACGTCGGTTCATGAGTATCCCAAACTACTGCTATATGAGTGGGTTTTTCTTCTTCAAGCAATTTAACCAATGTGTTTGCAAATCCTAAAATAGGCCCTGTGGCAATTCCTTCCGAATTTTTAAGCCTGCTGTTGATGAATGCAAAATGGGCACGGTAGGCAAGAGCCATTCCATCCAATAAATAGAGTTTCTTTTTACTCATTTGAAATTTTTTGAAATTAAAAATGCTGATATTTGATGCAAATATATTCTTTACATTCTGATCAAACCGGAATATTAACAATTCTTACCATAAAGAAGTTTTACGAACATTTTTGTGATATTCCCGTATGTATAAAATATAAAACAATACAGACAGAAGATGGGTTTAAAAAACGAAGCACAATCAGCTATACGCGATACCAGGTCATTCTACAGGCAATATGTGTCTGACATGACAAGAGAGAGGCTTGGTAAAGAATTTCAGGCAGATTCAGAAAGGCTTAAGGAACTTTATCATGAAGCCATTTTAAGTAAATATCAGGAGAACGAGCTATCCGGTATTCAAAAATTTTACCGTTTCTTTTCAGCAATGACACAACGGTTAAATCCAACCAGAAGGCTTGTTTTTGGCATTTCCTGCATTAGTTTTGTAAGCCATTACTTTTTTTCATTAACCGGCCTTACCGGCTTCATATTTTATCCTCTTCTTATGCCTGCTGCCTTTATCGGGGTTAATATTTTACTGTTGATTGAGCTTCTTGAAAAAGCCGATGTTAAGAGAGAGCTTGATCTTGCGCGCGAAATCCAGCTTGGCCTTATGCCTGTAACCCAATATTCGGATGATTCTCTCGAAGCATATTCATTTGCTGCAACGGCACACGAGGTCGGCGGGGATTATGTGGATGTAATTCCATCAAAAAATGGCACCTATGTAATTATAGCCGATGTTGCCGGTAAAGGTTTAAGCGCTGCTTTATACATGGTGCGTATTCAGGCTATGGTTCATCTTCTCATAAAAATGAAAGAACCGACGCCAAAAGATCTCTTTCTTGAATTGAACGATTATATAAAATCAGATAAAAAGGATAAAACTTTTATCACTTCCTGTGCTGCATATTTCCCAAAAGGCGAGAATTTCTATCTGTTTGCCCGTGCAGGACACAATCAGCCCATTCAGTACAGTAAAGAGCATGATCAGACGTTTGAATTGAAAACAGACGGTTTTGCTCTCGGAATGACAAACAGAAATGCCCTGAAAAAGCAAATGACAGAGAAAAAATTCGCCTTTAAACCGGGAGATTCTATTCTTTTTTACACTGATGGCCTCACTGAAGCAAGAAATGAAATTGGCGAAGAATTTGGCATCGAACGAATCGACAGCATTTTGTCCATTTACGGGTCTTTACACGCCAAATCAATATCACTCAAGATCCAGTCATCCATAGAAACATTTATCGGGAATGTTGATCCTGCTGATGATATTACCTATACCTGTATCCACAAACCCTTCGCCTGACGGCTTTGGCTCATTGGTTCTCCTCAGGCGTCATTTGAATGTAGAAACAACAACTTTAACTCTCAGCCAGCCTTAAAACTTCACGAACCACACGTTCGGGTGTAATATCAAGTTCACGATATACATCCTGGTAAGGAGCAGACTCACCAAAACGATCCAGGCCTACAGCCACTCCTTTGGAGCCGGTCCATTTTTCCCAGCCGAATGTCGCTGCCGCTTCAACCGAAACACGGAGTGTCACTTCCGGCGGTAATACACTTTCTATATATTCCCTTCCCTGTTTTTGAAAAAGTTCCCAGCTTGGCATCGAAACCACCCTCGTGCCGACCCCCTGCTTTTCCAGTTCCACGGCCGCTTCAATTACAATCTGAACTTCAGAGCCGGTTCCAATCAGGATAGCTTTTGGCTGATCTCCGGAGGCTTCTTTCAGAATGTAAGCTCCTTTATCCGTTCCGGATGCAGAGGCATAGCTGGTTCTGTCAATTGTTGGCAGGCTTTGACGGGTGAGAACCAAAAGTGACGGGCCGGTTTTATTCTCAATAGCTGCTTTCCATGCGCGGGCCGTTTCGTTGGCATCAGCCGGACGCAGCACGAGTACATTGGGTGTAGCCCTGAGCGCAGCAAGATGTTCAACAGGCTGATGTGTCGGGCCATCCTCGCCAATGCCTATGCTATCGTGTGTAAAAACAAAAACAGAAGGAATTTTTGTGAGTGCAGCTATTCGTATAGCCGGTTTGTTATAATCGGAAAAGACGAGAAATGTGCCGCCATAAGCAACCACGCCTTTGTGAAGCATCAGCCCGTTCAGTGCTGCCGCCATTGCGTGTTCACGAACGCCGTAGTGCACATAATGGCCTGCATAATTTTCTGCATTAAATACCGGTTTATCTTTCAAATCGGTATTATTGCTGCCGGTTAAATCGGCAGAGCCACCGAAAAGATTTGGAATGGCTTTTGCCAGTTCCTGTAAAACAGCACCGGAAGCTTTTCTGGATGCCATGCCTTTTGGCTCTGCCTTAAACACCGGAAGTACGTTGTCCCAATCGATGCTCCAGTCACTGTTTATAAAATGATGGAACTGCTCATAATCGTCCGGATACTCTTCCGCATACCGTTCCATCAGGTTATTCCACGCACTTTCCGATTCCCTGCCGGTTTTCGTATGATCCATTCGCGGGTAAATATCTTCCGGAATGTGAAATTTCTCAGCCGAGTCCCATCCGATCTTTTTCCTGGTAAGTTTGATTTCTTCTTCACCCAGGGGTGCCCCGTGTGATTCAGCAGTTCCTTCTTTATTTGGGCTGCCAAACCCTATTTTTGTCCTGCACTCAATCAGTGATGGTTTATCCGTAACTTTTTGGGCAATACGAATAGCTTTTTCAATTGCAGTGTGATTGTGTCCATCTATTGTTTGCACATGCCATCCGTACGCCTGAAACCGTTTTACCGAATCATCGGTGAAGGCAAGATCGGTACTGCCATCGATGGAAATCTTATTGGAATCGTATAGATAGACGATTTTTCCAAGTTTCAAATGGCCTGCCAGCGAAGCGGCCTCATGGCTAATGCCCTCCATCAGATCACCATCGCTTACAATTGCGTAAGTGTAATGGTCAACAATTTTAAAATCGGCTTTATTGAACTTCGCAGCCATAAATGCTTCTGCCATAGCCATTCCAACTCCTGTTGCCATACCCTGGCCAAGCGGCCCGGTGGTGGTTTCAACACCGGGTGTAAGCTCCGCTTCAGGGTGGCCCGGCGTGAGGCTGTGCAGCTGCCTGAAATTTTTGATCTCATTTAATTCAAGCCCATAGCCGGTAAGATGCAGCAGGCCATAAAGAAGCATGGAGCCATGACCTGCAGAAAGGATAAAGCGGTCCCTGTCAAACCAATCCGGATTTTTTGGATTATGTTTTAAAAATTTTGTCCATAAGACATAAGCAGCATCAGCCATACCCATTGGCATACCGGGATGCCCCGATTGCGCAGCTTCAACGGCATCCATGGCAAGAATTCGAAGAGCGTTAACACATTGATGATCCGGATTTTTGTCAGGCATTTGTTATTTTTTAAAGGAAATAAATTCAGTATTTATAATTCATCGCGTATAATGGCTTGGAAGATAGGCATCTGCAATTTTTTTAAAAAATTTTATGAATAAAAAAGCCCTTGTTAAAAGGGCTTTTTTTAAAATTGATGGCTCTGCGTGAAACAGGCCTGGAAAAATCACCATTCAGGGATACATAAATTCAGGAGTAAAGTGGATTTCTTTTTACAGCAATACGCCTGTCAACTCGGTTTTCACCACCATGTTTTAGCGTCTGCCTGCAGTGGCGTAGCCTTCGCATTTCAGTTCATGTTCCATTTTGTGGAGAGACGGATCGCGGAATTCACCATGTGCAGCTTCTTCAAAAGCATTACATGCCTGAGTTTGCTGTCCATTACCCTGATAAGCAGTTCCAAGTTCAAAATAAATTTTAGCTCTGTCGATAACACCGCCGGTTTCAAATTCAAGAGCTTTACGGGAATGTTCAATGGCTCTGGTCCAGTTTGATCGCTTGTTATATACCTCGGCAAGGCGATAATGTGCATCCGCAGATTGTGAATCATAATTCAGGGCATTGTTTAGAAGGGAAATAGCCCTGTCAAACCTTCTGTTATCAGCATGTTGAACACCCTGATAAATTAATTCTTCAACAGCATTCTTTTTTGCACTTTCTACAGTTCTACTATCACCAGTCTGCTCGCCAATCTGTATAGCTCTGTCAATCCATTGCAGATAACGATCTATATTCGTTCTGTCTCTTCGTTTTTCTACTAAAGCTTTCTGGTAAAAGGCAGCTGCATAATTGGAATTTAATTCCAGTGCTTTATTCAGGCTTTCATCCGATGCATCAAGATTATCCTGCCGAAATTGTAATACTCCCCTTATATAATACAACTGAGGAATCACTCCCCGGGTTCTTTCAGCGATCTGAGTATCACCATACCTTTGTGCAGCCTGATTTGCTTCTTCGAACCTCTGAATCGCTGTATTCAGAGATTGGACATCCCTGTTGTTCTGATAGGCTGAATAAGCTTCCGAAGCTCTTGAAGAGTAAATTCTCGGGAGCTGAGTTGTGATTCTTTCTTTAATATCTTCAAGATCATTCTCTTCTGCTATTTCAAGTGCATCCTTAAAAAGAGCAATAGCATTAGTATAGTCTTTAGCCTCTGCCAGTTCGAGAGCATTATTAAAAAGTGAAATTGCCTCTGCATTGGCGTCCTGGCCGCTTACAAATTGGGTAACCCCTAAAGAAACTACTAAAATTGTAATTATGGCTGCTAAGAATTTAATCGGTTTCATAATTATTTGCTTGAATTTTAAATTTCTGCTATGGAAAACGCACTAAACATAATGAAATTTTATTTTTATTGGAATAAATAATATAAGATTAATAATGATATTACTCTGTTGATATTCTAACACCAATATCAATATAAAGTTTCATTAAGATAATCAGAATTAAAAATTTGGTGTAGGCCTTTTTCTTTTGTAAAAATCGCATACATACTGCACGGCTTCTTCATGGTCATCCGTCAGAAAATAGAGATTCGTATCTTCTTCCGATATTAAATTAGCTCCTTTCAGATCTTTGTTAATCCATTCAATCATACCGCTCCAGTAATCTGTACCTACCATTACGATAGGAATTTGTTCAATTTTAAATGTCTGGATCAGGGTCAGTGTTTCAAACAATTCATCAAGGGTACCAAACCCTCCAGGGAAAACTATAAAGCCCTGTGCATACTTCACAAACATGACTTTACGAACAAAAAAATATTTAAAATTAATCTCATATTGTGGATGAACAAATTCATTGATTCCCTGTTCGTGAGGAAGTTCAATGCCCAGGCCGACGGATTTACCACCGGCATTCATCGCCCCTTTATTTGCGGCTTCCATAATCCCCGGCCCGCCACCGGTAATAACTCCAAATCCGTTTTTTGAAATAAGTTCAGCTGTTTTCACAGCCTTTTCATAATAAAGATCCCCCGGTTTGCTCCTGGACGAGCCAAATATTGATACACACGGGCCAATTCTGAAAAGCTTATCATAGCCATCAACAAATTCTCCCATGATTTTAAAAATACTCCACAAATCATGGCTGTTTCCATCATCAAAATTTATTGAAGTTTGATCAAATTCCATTTCTTTAGGGTTTGTTAACATACTAATAAATTAATTCATTTTATTTTGGGTTCAATTGAAAAGAGAGTGTCATCCCTGCCGACCGCCCGTCTATCAGATCCGGACGAATAGAAGCACTTGCACTTAAGTCATCTGAAACATCGAATGACCTCATGTGCGCAAAAACATACGCATCAAGCACATTTAATCCATATGCCAATCCGATTACGACAAACATAAAATCACGCTGATTGCGAAAACTATTCCTTTGAGAACGCAATTGTTCTGCACTAAATCCTTCCAGTCTCGAAGG
>JBHJOO010000048.1:0-3504 GCA_050329675.1 Balneolaceae bacterium | reverse complement strand
GGTTCGCTTTCCGTTCCTGGTTTGAAGTATATAGAGTGTACCCTTCTGTATCGTAAATTCAATATCCTGCATATTGCCGTAGTGTTTTTCAAGCTTTCGGCCTATACCTTCGAGTTCATCGTATGAAGAGGGCATCTCACTTTTTAACTCACTTATATCCTGCGGTGTTCGAATACCGGCCACGACGTCTTCACCCTGGGCGTTTATGAGAAACTCGCCATATAGTTTATTTTCACCTGTAGAGGGATTACGCGTAAAACATACACCGGTCGCACAGTCATCACCCATATTGCCATACACCATGGCCTGTACATTTACTGCTGTTCCCCGTATACCGGTAATGTGGTTGATTCGCCGGTATTTTACAGCCCGGTCGCTATCCCATGACTCGAACACGGCATTAATAGCATTCTCCAGTTGTTCAAACGGATCATTCGGGAACATGAATCCGGTATTTTTTCTGTAAACCGCTTTATACCGGTCAACCAGTTCCTTTAGATCATCCGTTGATAATTCCGTATCAAGTTCCACCCCTTTTTTTGATTTCAGTGCTTCTATAGCTTCTTCAAACTTTTCATGATCAATTCCCATTACCACATTTCCAAACATATCAATAAAACGGCGGTAACTGTCGTATGCAAAACGCGGATTATTGGTGTGGCTTGCCAGTGCTTCTACTGTTTGATCATTCAGTCCCAGATTTAACACAGTGTCCATCATTCCGGGCATGGAAACGGCAGCGCCTGAACGAACCGAGACAAGCAGAGGATGTTCGGCATCTCCAAAATGTGTATCCATAACTCCTTCAATAAAACTGATTCCCTCCTTCACCTGTTTCTTAAGTCCTTCCGGCCATTTTTTATTATGAGTTGAATAATAGTGGCAGGCTTCGGATGAAATCGTAAATCCCGCAGGCACGGGCAACCCTATTGACGACATTTCAGCAAGATTTGCCCCCTTTCCGCCGAGCAATTCCTTCATGGTACGATCGCCATCAGCTGTTCCTCTTCCAAATGTATAGACGTTTTGTGTTTTAGTCTGTGTAACCATATGAAGCTCCTTTTTTTATAACCGTTATCTTTGTTTATAAGTTATTATTGATTTATCAGGCAATACAGCCGGATTTGAACACATTTTTAACCCTGCCGGCACCTATTTTGGGAAATTGAGCTATTCAATTTGTTTCAAAAAACCGAAAGCAGAGTCTGTTGTCTTATTACAGTTTATCTTACAAATATAATGTAATGAAAATGTGAATTTTTGCCAGATTTTAATAATGGATTATCCTAACCGTGTATGCTTCCTGAAAAGAAGCAATTCTACCAGGGCGGCTATAACGGGAAAAATAGAAATGATGGCTGTAATTTCAAAAATATAGACAGGCAGCCACTCGGCTGGCCACCATCCGCTGATCAAAACCAGAGAAATCAACACAAACAGGATGGATCCAACCAGAAGTTTCAAGCCTGCCCTTGCTAAGTAGAAGTACGTTGTATGCCAGGCCACAAAATATAGAACAGTTATAAAACCAAGCAGCATCAGGTGAATATAAAAGATTTTCAAACCGTGTTCACCTAACCAAAAATATGCAGGGATTAATGCTGCAGTAAGTTGAAGTAAAATTTTGGCAGCAAACAAAATTAAAATAATTTTCCACCACCAGATGACGGTTTTTTCAGATTTTGAAAGAAAATACAAGTTCATTAATAATCCTCCGGAGACTAAAACCGCTCCGGCTTTTGCGCTAAACAGCAAAGCGGGATTAATCAGAGCCTGACTCATCCCAAAAGGAAACAGTAAAGGCACGCCAAGCATGACCGGAGCTATCAGCCAGTTGATATTGACGGGCGGATTTTCCGGCCCCAGATACTCGTACATCAACCCAACGGCCATCAATACGGCCCAGCCTTCAGTAAAATTTACCAGAAAAAACTGAGTCAATGCAGTGGTGATAAATGGATTCTCAAAAGCTGTAAATTGAATGACTGCAACACCCCAGGCCCCGGCTGAACTGATTGCCAGCATAAAAAGAGCCGCATCATAAAATGATCCTGAAATGCTTTCAGCCGTCTTTTTTCTTGCCTGTATGTAATACCATATGTAGAAATACCAGACAATCATTATAAGGCCCGATATGATCACGGAAACCGGAAGCTCTGCAAACCCCAGATCTGCTGATCTGTATCCGTAAAGCAAAAAGAACGGATAACTCAGCAACCCAAGAATCAGAATTACCCATGTGACATTAATCAGGCTGCGAATACGATACGTTGTGAAGCCTGAAATGAATCGTGTAATAAAAACCATTGGCACCGGGGTGATCCAGCAAAAAAACATCAGATGTGAATGTGCATGACGAATATTTTGTAATTCAATACCAAAAGGAGCAGGAGCAATCAGGCTCCACCTGTATATAAAACCGGTAAACCCGGCAAGTATAAAACAGGCAACGGACCAAAGCCAGATTTGTCTTATTCGTTTGTCAGCCAGATTTCTCTTAATATTCAAAGCATATATTTTTATTAAACCAGAGTGAAATATTTAGTTGTCATGTCAACTGTAAACCCGCAAAGTTTTATCTCAGAGTTGCTTCCATTTTCTTAACATACTGCCATTTCAGAAAAGAAACTTTGCGGGTTTTTACCCGATATTTTATCATTGACACAACATTAGTTGTCATGAATCAAATTTTCTGCCTTTTTAAACAAAACATTTGTTTCGAGGTGAATATGACGGTGCAAATCTTTTTCAAAATTAATCAGGCTTTGATAAAATTCTATTACACTTTGAGAAGAGTGCTCAGGTATCTCAAAATTATTACTCACCTTTTTTAATTCCATTAACATTTGAATGGCTATTTCATGTTCATTTTTAAGCCTTTCTATTTCGTCATTGAACACCGATATCGTTTGCAAGGTTGGTTCTCCAAATTCATCGGCTTCATAGGCAAGTTCTTTTATCAGTGGAAATACCCGGCTTTCTTCTTCATTCATATGGCGGTCCACTTCCTGAATCAACAATAAAAAGTTTTCATAGATCGATTCAAGTTCCGGATTATCCGATTTGTAGTTTTTTGAGATGCTTGCTGCAATCCTGCTTATTTTGTCATTTTTATCGCGAACAAATTTATGATGAGTATTCTCGATAAAGTTAATTAAAAATGGAATAGACCACTTGGTTACATCTTCACTTTTAGTCCGCTCACTATTTGGAAGCGCTTCTAACTCAGAGATTACTTTTTCAAGCCCGACACCGGATTTACCACAGGCATCACTTAAGGATTGATATCCATGGCAGTAATAATCTATTTCGTATTTATAAAGCAGATCTGCAGCATGATAGTTTTCATTTACAATATCACTCAATGATTTATCCTTCATCAACTTTTTTTTATTCATTATAAACCTCTGTATCTCAGTATTTATGTTAATATAATTATGTATATAGATTTGGCCTGGGTGTCGCCCGGTATAAATAGTGCATAAAACCAAGAGTGATACCGGT
>JBHJOO010000088.1:0-3546 GCA_050329675.1 Balneolaceae bacterium | reverse complement strand
GGGGTATCCTTCACCTGTCTCATCAATTTTAACTTCTTTTGCTATCTTATCTATTCCTGTGCTAAAAGTCATTCGACCTTTAAAAGCTGATTTAGTTTTGCGATGGTGTGAAATAATGGTAAAACTTCTACATATTTGAGCAATTGCTAATATCCCAATTCCTAATTTACCTATAAGAGGTCTACCATTCTTTATATCGTGTGTAGCTTTTAAACTATCACCTATACCTCCTTTAACAATTCTCAAAAATTCCTCAACCTGCATTCCTTCACCATCATCTTGAATAGATAAAAATTCAAAACGTGGATAATTCGTAGTAATAGAAACATTGTTGGCATTTGCGTCAAATGAATTGCTAATTAATTCTTTAATTGCACTACCAGCACTTCTATAAATGCCTTCACTGACGTGCAAAAGAGTTTTCTTTGATACTGTTATTTCACCAGAATCGATCACTTTAATGTAGATTTATTACAGCATTTTATATTGTAAGCGATATTAATTTCTTATAAGAATTTATTACTTCTCTAACAATTTTATTTACATCATCTCTAGAATTTGTTCTACCCAAACCTATCCTGAATGAGCTAAAGGCTTTATTAAGTTCTGCTTCTAGTTCTTGTAAAACATGCGAAGGCTCAACCTTAGCTGTACTACAAGCTGAACCTGTTGAAATCGCCATTTTATCCTTTATTTGAACCAATAGCGAACGTGCCTCAATGCCGGGTATATAAACATTCAAATTATGTGGTAATCGATTCTCAGAATGGCCATTCATCTCAATTCCCTCTATTTCTTTTTTTAATCCTTCAAAAAGTTGGTCTCTTAATTCTCTCAACCGCACTGTCTCTTCCGGCATCAATTGAATGGCAAGCTTTACAGCTTCTCCAAAGCCCACAATCCCAGCCACATTCAACGTTCCACTGCGCATTCCGCGTTCATGTCCGCCGCCATTCATCTGTTCAGTCAGTTTTACTCTTGGGCTTATTTTTCGTGCGTAAAGAGCACCAACCCCTTTCGGGCCATATACCTTATGAGAGGACATGGAAAGCAGATCAATTTTCATCTGATCTACATCAATCGGCACATAGCCAATCGCCTGGGTGGCATCTGTATGGAAGAAAATCTCATGCCCCCGAGCAATCTCACCAAACTCTTTCAACGGTGCCAATACACCGATCTCGTTATTGGCTGCCATGATGGAAATAAGAATTGTTTCTGATCGGATTGCATTCTTCAATTCATCCAAATCAATCATTCCATAATGATCAACCGGCAAGTAAGTAACATCAAAACCTTTCATTTCCAGCTTCTTGCAAGGATCCAAAACAGCTGGGTGTTCTGTTACACAGGTAATGATGTGGTTGCCTTTCTCTTTGTACTGTTCGGCGATTCCCTTTATCGCCAAATTGTTAGATTCGGTGGCACCACTGGTAAAAATGATTTCTTCTGACTTTGCACCGATTCCGTCGGCAATTTGTTTCCGGGCTTTTTCTACGGCTTTTAAAGCTTCATTTCCATACGTATGGTCTGTACTGGCGGCGTTTCCGAATATTTCCGAAAAATAGGGCAGCATCACATCCAGCACTCGCGGGTCCACCGGAGTAGTGGCATGATGGTCCATATAGATCGGCTTTTTACTCATCTACCAGTTCGCTTATAGTTTGATCGATGTCGCCCGTCTTCAGTTGCATCTTTTTCTGCACATGGCCGATCATATCGCCGATATCTTCAAGTGATTTCAGGCGCTGGTAAATTAAATGAACGCCACGGGCGATATGAGCCTTTAGCTGGTTCTCAAGATCTTCAACCGGGTCAAAACCGTCTTCGAGAAGGCGCTCCTTCAATAGTGCCAAAAAATACAAATCCCACTGGCCGGTTAATGTGTAGCGGTTAAATTCCCGAAACGGGTCTGTGCCATATAATGTATGGTCCGGAATTCCGTCTTCTTCCAGCGAAAATGCCAGCCCCAGCCGAATTAGCAGGTTCGGAGTTAACCCCGTCCGGGCTTTTAACACACGCAGCTTCTTGTCGGTATCTTCACTGATATAGATTTTGTTCAATGCCATTACGATGCTTTCAGCTCCTTCCGCTCTTTGGTTTCACATTTATGGCCGCTTCCGGCTACCGATGTCATCCCTTCTTTTTCATCAAAAGATAATTCATAGAGATGTGCAAGCCTCGGTTCAATCTCTTTATGAAGCTCATCCGACATTTCCACATTGGTAGCAAACAGAAGAACCTGGTCACTTACTTCGGGTACAAATTCGTTGATAAAATTCGCCCGGTGAACCTTATCCAGCCTTGCCACAGGCGTATCAATAAGAAGAGGTAATTCATAACCGCTGATTTTCCGTAATGCCCAAAGCAATGCAAGCCCGTAAATCTGGCTTTCGCCCATGGAGAAATCATCCACCGTAACGCTTTCGCCGTTTAGTCCGGTAAGGGACACATTGTAAGTATCAGGATCAATTTCGGCGGATGACAGCAAGCTATCCTTGTCGCAAATACGGTTAAAACACTCTGTCAACTCCTCACACAGCTTCTCTACTCTTAAAGCGGAAATTTTTTCATTATATGACTGCAGCACCAATCGTGATTTTTCAGCCATTGAAAATTTCCGTGTTTCTTTTTCAATTTCCTTCAGATTTGAAACCACTGCTTCATGTTCCCGTTCGGCCTGTTCGAGTTTAAATTGAAGACTGCCAATTTTCTCGGAGAGAAGTTTATTCTGCTTGCGGATTTCAACAAGCTTTTCTTCCGTCCCTCTTATTTTCTCAAAAATGGGCTCCAGTTTGTCATCATCCGGTGCCCTTTTCAGGTATTCCTGGTGCTCTTCTTTTTCCATATTTTTCTTTTTCAAATCATGGCTCAGATGCAAGGCAAGCTCGGGCACACTGTTGGCCGCTTCCCGAATCCAGTTTTGAACTTTCAATACGTCGTTTTCAGAGAGTTCATGGATTAAAATATTGCCGGAATCTTTTGTGGCAGCATTTGCCTGTAATAAGCCGGTTATCTCATTGATGATGTGAGATTTGGCCTCACTATTTACGCCGGATTCATCCCAGATGTTTGAATCCTGCAATCGTTTTTTTAAGGAATCGACTTTTTTATCCAGAATATCCGATGCAATGGCTTCCCTGTGCGTGTCAAGTTCGGATTTCAGGCGGTTAAATAATTTTTGGGATAAGACAGGCGCCAGCGTAAAGGGCAGTAAGCCGGCACATAAGTCATGTATTTTGGCTTCAATTTCATGAATTTCGGAATCAAGCTGGTTAATTCTGTCCTTGATAATCGGCCGGCGTGCGGCGTAATCACCGCCTTCTGATGCCAGCTCTCTTTCGTAGCCCGAAATTCTGGACTGCAATTCTTTTTCCTGCTCTTCCATGTCAAGCTGCTTATCTCGAACTTCGGAAATCTGGGTATTTAGATGATCAATAAATTGTTGCTTTACAAGGACCTCCTCTTTCAATATGTCGTATTTATTACCCCCACCCTTTTTTCTCAGGTAGTAATTTAAGTCATCATTCAATTGCTCTGACAGAT
>JBHJOO010000481.1:0-13424 GCA_050329675.1 Balneolaceae bacterium | reverse complement strand
AAACCATGAAGGACCTCCAGCGGCTGGAAGATATTTTGGTTGAAATCAGAAAGAATGTAAAATCCCTTGAAAAACAGGCGGAAAAAGCGGAAAAAGCAAAAACATTTCGTGAAGAACTGGAACAGCTGGATATGGCATTCAATCTGTATGAATATAAAAACGTGCAGCAGGAACTTGAGCCCCTGAAAGAGCGGATTGAAAACGCGGAAAAAGAGAAACGTGAATTGACAAAAGCACTTGAAGAACGGGAAGAAGCTGAAGAGAAGGCTCAAAAGGAATTAATTGATAAGGAGCGCGGGCAAGCCGAAGCACAGAGATATGTCAATCAGATTGACTCATCCATCAGGGATATGGAAACCAGCCTGAAAATAACAAGAGAAAAGATTTCAAATTCCAAAGAAGTGATTGAGCAGCATGAAAAGGATATAAGACAGGGTAATCAGGATCTGAAAGACCTGGAGGAACTGAAGGGCCAAAGCACCGCAAAACTTGAATCACTCGGAAATGAATTGGAACAAGCTGAACTGAGCCTGAATGAATCCAAAAAGAAGTTTGCATTGGTTCAGCAGGAGTACTCACAGCTGCGTCACGATGTGTTTGAAATTGAGGTGGAAATCAGTGATAAAAACCGTGAATTGAATGAAATCCGCGGAAAACAGATCAAGCTGGAATCAAAACTTGAAAATACGGAAGATGATTTAATCCGGATTAACCGGGACGTGAATGACCTGGAGAATGAAATTGAAAATGCAGGCGGCCAGATGAAGCTTATCCGCACTGAGCTTGAAAAATTGAATAAGAAACGCGAAAATAAAATGGAGGTTATCGCTCAGGCTGCCGCCAGACGTGAAGAACTGGATGCCGAACGGGAAACTATCCGTGAGGCAATCCGTTCTGTAAAAAGCCGTATCGATTCAGTCCGCTCCGAAATAGAGCTGCTCAGTGAACTGTCTCAATCAAGAGAAATGTTTCCATCAAGTGTGGCCTGGCTCATTGAACATCATGCCGGATCATTTGATCACATGGTTACAGTAGGTGATGTTTTGAATATCGATGAAGATCATGCTTCTGCCCTGGAAGCGGCCCTCGGGGACGCAATGAACTTTGTAATCGTACCCGATATGAAAGATGCCTTGCGGGCATCCGGGTTATTAAAGGAACATAAAAAAGGCCGTGCCACATTTATTCCACTGCAAAACCTTCACGATTCCTATCCGGCTGCCGATGATTCAATTGCACATAAAATAAATTGTGATAGTAAATTCAGGCCGCTGGCCCGTTTGCTGCTTGGTTCCGTTCAATTGGCTGATACTATTGAAAAGGCATGGGAAATGGCACAAAACGGGGCATCCTCTGTTGTCACGATCAGGGGAGACCTGATCACATCCAGTCAATTTTTAAAAAGCGGAAGCAGTAATAAACAATCGGGGGTCCGGCTTGGGCTCAGGGATAAACTTGACAAACTGGGCAAAAAGGAGAATCAACTGATAAAAGAACTCGATGGCCATCAGAAAAAACTTGAACAGGCCGAAGAACAGCTTTCAAAATTGAATCTTGAACAACTGCGTTCATCTTTAAGAGAAACTGAATCAGAAATCCGGAGGCATGAACAGCAGGCCAGCAGCTTTCAGTCGGGTATTCAGGTATATGAAAAAAATATCCGGGAACTTCAAAACCGGAAACAGTCCCTGATTTCAAATGAAGGCTCTGCCCGTGAAGAGCTTGAAACACTCAGGCCGGGGCAAAAAGAACTTCAATCATTGATTGCATCACTGCATGAAGAAAAGAAAAAGAAACAGGATCAGCTAAAAAAACTGGAGGATGACCGGGCTATTGCTCAAAACCGGTATAATGATGCCCAATTAAAACATCAGGATGTAAAGAACATCGCCGGGAATATAGAGAGGGATATTGAACGGGCCAAAAACGGAATTAATAATCTGCAAAAAAGGCTTGTCTCCCGCAAAGAGCTTATGGAGCTGAGTAAAACACAAATTGAAAGTTTCAGTGAGTCAATCAAGCTGACAGAACAACAGCTGGCTGCAAAACGGGAAGAGAAACAGGAAGCAGACCTAAAGCTTCAGCAGGCAGAAGAAGCGACTGCCGTGGTACGCGGCAGAATTAATGAAATAGATAAAGAATTAAAAGTTCTGCGCCAGAAAAAAGAAGTGAATCTTGAGCTTGTTCATCATCTGGTAATGGCCAAAGAAAAATTTGAGCTGCAGTCTCAGGCGCATGCCGATCATATCTGGGAAACCTATGGACTTTTAATGAATCAGATTGATGCCGATATGCCGGAAGAAACAGATCCTGAAACGGCCAAAAAACGGATTGGTTACCTGCGGCAGAAGCTCAATCAATTCGGTGAGGTAAACCCGCTTGCTATCAATGAGTTCAAAGAAGAAAAGGAACGGCTCGATTTTTATGAAACTCAAATCGATGACCTGCAACAAGCTGAAAAAGAATTGCGTCAGACGATTAATGAAATCAATGCAACGGCAAACAGACGCTTTAACGAAACCTTTGAGGCGATCCGGACTAACTTTAAAACGGTTTTTAGTACTTTATTCCATGAAGACGATTTCTGCGATCTACTGATTGAACAGGATGTCGAAGATCCTCTTGAAGCAAAAATTGAAATTAAAGCAAATCCCCGCGGGAAGCGTCCCTCAGGTATTAATCAGTTATCCGGCGGCGAAAAAACACTCACTGCCATTGCTCTGCTATTTGCAATATATCTTGTCAAACCGTCTCCCTTCTGTGTATTGGATGAAGTGGACGCACCGCTGGATGATGCCAATATTGAACGATTCTCAAAAATGATAAAAAAATTCAGTAAAGAAACTCAGTTTATTATAATC
Source organism: Balneolaceae bacterium (assembly GCA_050329675.1). GTDB lineage: Bacteria > Bacteroidota > Rhodothermia > Balneolales > Balneolaceae > CAYVBJ01. The sequence continues at coordinate 10,563 of JBHJOO010000481.1, read as the reverse complement.
ACGCATAATAAAAAGACGATGTCAAAAGCCGAGATGATGTATGGAGTTACCATGCCCGAAACCGGTGTGAGCCGGCTTGTGGGTGTTCGGCTGGATGAGGTCAGCTTGAATTAAGAAAAAAACCAGAATTTCAATGGTTAAGAGTAGTGAATTCCCGACAGCAATAAAATAGAAATGGAAAAGTGAAGTACTTTGTCGGGGTTGAGCTTAAAATTCTTCGTGGTCTTCGCGAGTCTTTCCTTCATCTGTGTTATCTGCGTTCCATAATTCTGCCCGCTCAAATCCAGATTCTCTCACCCTTTTCTCTTCCTTCGTTTCCCCTTCCCCTTTACTTCCTTTTTATCTGCAAAATGAGCATAAAATGGCTCATTCTTTTTCGAACTCTTTTTTTTGCCGCGTGATTGCCCCGATGAATAACTTTTACGCCTATCTGATTTTTTTTCCGGCCTTTCACTTTTCCCGTTTGAATCGTGCTTCGTATCAGCTTCAGGCTTTGAGCCTGATTTCATTTTCAAAAGAGCCGCTGCTATTTCAACAGGAGTGTAACTGCCGTCAGACATGGCTTCAACCTGTTCTATATATGGCCTGAGCCCGCCGAATTGCAGTGTTTTTTCAATTTCTTCCAGATATGAGTCCATCCTTTTAGCTTCCACTTCCTTATCCGACGGCATCGGTATAGATTTCAGCTGCGACTTAATCTGCCTTTCAATAAACCGGAGGTTTTTATTCTTTCTGCCGCTTGAAAATGTATAAGCAACTCCCGTATTCCCTGCACGGCCGGTTCTTCCGATTCTGTGCACATAGTACTCCGGGTCCTGCGGGATATCATAATTAAACACCACATCCACATCATCCACATCCAGCCCGCGGGCAGCTACGTCGGTGGCAATCAGCACATCAATTTTACGCCTGCGGAATTTGTCCATTACCTTGTCGCGTACGTTCTGGTTCATATCACCGTGTAAAGCATCGCACGAATATCCGCGCGACTGCATATCAAGTACCAGTTCATCACATTTTCGCTTCGTATTACAAAAAATCAGGGCGAGTTTGTATTCGTGAAAATCCAGAAGACGGGCTACAGCTTCTGTGCGGACCGAATCGCGAACCTCCACAAGAAATTGCTCAATTCCCTCGGCAGCTATCGACGTGCCTTCCACTTTAATCATTTCCGGATTATTCATCCAGCGCTGCATGATTTTTTTAATAGCCGTGGACATCGTTGCGGAGAACATCACAGTTTGGGCTTTACCGGAGGAATAACTCAGAATTTTTTCCATATCCTCACGAAATCCCATATTCAGCATCTCATCGGCTTCATCAAGAACGGCCATCTGAAGGTGGTCCAGTTTCAGGCTTCCTCTTTTCAGGTGGTCAATTACACGGCCCGGAGTTCCTACTACAATATGAGTTCCGCGTTTCAGGGCACTCAGCTGGCGGCCAATCGGCTGTCCGCCATAAACAGGTGTTACATAAATACCACTGATATGATTAGCCAGCTTAATAAATTCTTTTGTAACCTGTACCGCCAGCTCACGTGTAGGGCATAAAACAATTGCCTGCACTTCTTTAAGTGCCGGATTAATTTTCTCAAGTATGGGTATAGCAAAAGCGGCCGTTTTACCGGTACCGGTTTGCGCCTGTCCGGCAACATCAAGGCCCGCCATAATCGGAGGAATAGACATTGCCTGAATCGTTGTGGGTGCTTCAAAACCCATTTCAGAAATGGATTGTAATATTTCCGCACTGATTCCGAGATCGGAAAATGTAAGTTGATTCATGAATCGTAAAATTTTAATTATAAAAAGTGATGGCGTTTAACAGGGGTACTCTCTCTGAACTATACAAATGAGCACAAAACTCCCCCTGATAAATTGTAATGCTCATCAAATCAGATTAACTGATGAATTCTGAGATAGGCAAAACCTGTTTTCTAAGGGAAAGGCTGTAGTTGTAACGCCTTGGAAATTTAAAGATACGGAAATAAATCGGGAATTCTGATTTTTTGTTATTGGAGGGTTTTGATGATAACATGGAGCCTGTCGCCGGGACACACCCCTTCACTCAAAACTCATAAATATTTAACATCCCTCACGTTTCTGATTTAGAATTTGTATCTTTCGCACTATCAAAAAAACAGACTTTCATGGCCCGAAAAAAATTTGATATCCCGAAAATGTACAGGTCTCCAATCATCCGGAAGGTGAAGGAGGCAAATAAAGTTGTGGATCCGAGAAAAAAAGAACTTGACCCTACCCTTCTCGACTTTGAGAAAGTTCGTTTTTTGATCCCACGGCATTTTGGATTTTGTTATGGAGTGGAAAATGCCATTGATATTGCTTACAGGACAGTGGAAGAAAATCCCGGAAAGAATATCTATCTGCTAAGCGAAATGATTCACAATCCTACGGTAAACGAGGATCTGCTGAACCGGGGTGTGCAATTTTTATTCGAAACAGACGGTTCGGTACGGATTCCAATTGAAACACTTGATCCCAATGATATCGTAATTGTTCCAGCGTTTGGTACCACACTCGAAATACAGGAAAAATTGCAGCAAAAGGGTATTGATCCTTATCAATATAATACAACTTGTCCGTTTGTTGAAAAAGTCTGGAACAGGGGAAGTAAACTGGGAAAAAAGGGATACAGCCTTGTGGTTCATGGTAAATATCAGCATGAAGAGACAAGGGCAACCTTTTCTCACAGTGCGAGTCACTCGCCGGTTGTTGTTGTTCTAAACCCCGATGAAGCCCGGGTTCTGGCCGAAATCCTAACTGAAAAACGCCCTCTGGATGATTTTGACACTTATTTCAGCCATAAAAGTACTCCTGGGTTTAATCCGCTGAAAGATCTTCAGTTTTTTGGCGTGATTAATCAGACAACCATGCTTGCCACCGAAACGCAGGAAGTCATGGATATTCTGAAACAGGCAGCAGCCGAACGATTTGGCGAATCGGAAGTTCATAAACATTTTGCCGATACATCCGATACACTTTGTTATGCCACAAATGAAAATCAATCGGCTACGTATGCACTGGCTGATGCCAGCCCGGATATGGCTCTTGTGGTAGGCGGATATAATTCATCCAACACAATGCACCTGGTTGAAATACTGGAACAGCACTGTGCAACATATCACATACGAGATGCGGGTGAAATCAAATCGGCAGAGCAGATTCACCATTTCAATCAATGGGAAAAAGAAATACTGTCAACAAATAACTGGCTTCCCGGATCAGATACGCCCCTCACTATAGCCCTCACTTCCGGTGCTTCCTGCCCCGATATTCTGGTAGATGAAGTACTTTTTAAAATTCTGGAATTCTTTCCCGGCAGCCGAAGTGTTGATGACGTCATCAAGCCGTTTGAATCAAAAATGGAATCCGCTGCCATTGATTAACTTCGCCGCTACATTCTATCAAATTTTGACGCTTCAGGCTGCCATCTGATGGAACACAGTTTAACGCTCTGGATTTTATTTAACATATTCATTATAGCGATGCTGCTGATCGACCTGATGGTATTCAATCGGCGGCCTCATGAAATCTCGATTAAGGAAAGCCTGGCCTGGACAGCCATTTGGATCATACTCGCAATTATTTTTGGTATCGGACTATACTTTTTTATGGACCCAGCCAGTTCACTGGACTATTTTACCGGGTACCTGATTGAAAAATCACTGAGTGTAGACAATATTTTTGTCTTTCTGCTGATTTTTACCTACTTCGGTATAGAATCCAAATACCAGCACAGAGTCCTTTTCTGGGGTATTTTCGGAGCACTGGTGTTCCGGCTGCTTTTCATTTTAATCGGGATTGCATTGATTGAAAAGTTTCACTGGATCATTTATGTGTTCGGTGCGTTTCTGATTTTTACCGGTATTAAACTTGGACTTGAAAAAGACAAGGAGATCCATCCCGAACGCAATCCCGTTCTTAAACTTGTAAGGAGGTATCTGCCGGTTACCCGCCATTTTTACGGCCAGAAATTTTTTGTCAGAATCCGCGGTAGGCTGGTAGCCACTCCCCTTTTTATTGTTTTGATAGTGATTGAAACAACAGATATTGTATTTGCCCTTGATTCAATTCCGGCTATCATGGCCATCACCCGTGATCCGTTTATCATATATTCTGCAAACGCATTTGCCATTTTGGGATTACGGGCTCTTTACTTTGCACTTTCGGGCGTGATGCGCCTGTTCCATTACCTGCATTATGGTCTTGCCATGATTCTGGTTTATATCGGCTTCAAAATGCTGCTTGAAGACATCGTTCAAATACCCACAATGATCACTCTAATTTTTATTGGCGTGACTCTGACAACGTCAGTAATCTTTTCTATTTTATTTCCAAAAGAAGAAAATAGTTTGCCGGAACTGCCGGAGGTAAAAGATGACTGAAATAGCACTGCGCTGGTTCATACTTACTTATCTCACGCTGGGAATTTTTTTAATAACTCTCGGAGTCTATCTGTTCATCAGAACTCCCGACATCGAAAATTACCTTCTGATTCAGGCAAAAAAACCTGATCCTCCTTTTTTCCTGGTTCAGATTCTTAAGTTTTTTCTCTTTTTCTCGCTCATTTGCCTCATTTTCTCTTTTTTCCCTTTTTCATGGATTGAGCTCCTATTCTCTATCTGGATATTTATTGTTGTTTTTACACTTTCACAATTTCTGGTTCACTGGCGCGAAACCACAAAAATGCTTTTGATTAGGCTTGACGATCTGCCCCGAAAAATCCGTTTTGCCGCTGCCAATATGGTGTCACTCGGCATTATTATGTTTCTGTTGTATTATCAGCTGGTAGTTTGATTCTATAATCCAATACAGAGGCACCAGCCTGAATCAAGGAGATACCTCTATTCCAGCCCGGTTTAAATGAAATACCTATGTTTCTAATCAGGCCGGGACTGCACTACCGGTGACAGATTGCAAACAATAGACATATTAAGAGCTTTAAAATCCCCTCTCGAGAGGGGACATCCCGACAAACTCTTGTCGGGAAGGGGTGTGTTCGATGAGGGCGTGAAGCAGGAAACCGGATTTGTTCCAGTTCAACGTAATGGGACACACCCCTCGTTAAACTCATCCGGCTTTGCCGGTTCGTTTGAACGTTTCCCCTCTCGAGAGGGGACTTTATACTGTCACCTTTAAAATGGTGTTGCCTGCATTTGGGCAAAATTAATTGCTCGGTATGACAGAGCATCCTATTGTGAGTGTGGCGGGTATAAAAACCAAAGCTGAGAACAAAAATCAAACTACCCGCCGAATGTAAATTTCAATAAAAATCCGGTTATCCAATTTTTTTATCAATAACATAAAGTATTACCATGTTTATATCACTAAAATCCAAGAAAATATGGAAAGCCACCTGACTCCTGACTCCTGAAAAAATGAATATTACTAAACACGGCTACAACGGCCTCTGGCTGCCCGATTACCAAATTGCCCTTGATGCTTCACATCCCGATGCGGAAATCGTGTTTATTTCACATGCACATGCCGATCATATGCCCGTAAACCGCAAGTGCAAGGTATTTGCATCACGCCCCACGGTTTCACTGATGCGAATTAGGGGGTTTAAGGGGAGAGCAGAAACACCGGATTTTGAAAAACCATTTGATACCGGCAGAATCCGCCTGACTCTTTATCCTGCCGGACATATTCTCGGTTCAGCCATGATCCTGATCGAAACGGAGGAGGGTTCCCTCCTTTATACGGGCGACTACCGGAATCCGCCATCGCCTGCAACCGAGGGTTTCAGTATACCCGAAACGGTTGATTATTTTGTTACCGAGGCCACATTCAGCCTTCCAATTTACAAATGGAAGCCGCACAATGAATTAGCAGAAGAAATCCGGTCTTTTGCCGCAGAATCACTTGATGACGGTTACACTCCGGTTTTTCTGGGATACAACCTTGGGAAAGCCCAGGAGATCATGCATCTGCTGGCACACCTCGATCTGCCGGTGCAGATTCATAGTGCTGGGTATAAACTTTCGCAGGTTTATAAAGACGAAGGAATTGATCTCGGTAATTATATGCCTTATAACCGGAAATCCTGTGAGGGTAACATTCTGATCTGTCCGTTTTCAGCTCTGAACAGTGGTTTTGCAGGCAATGTGAAAAAAAAGCGGATTGCTTACTGCTCGGGTTGGGCGGCGCTCGAATCCAGGCGGACACAAATCAATGCAGATAAATTAATACCCCTCTCCGATCACATCGATTTTTTCGAATTAATCTCCCTTTGCAAAAAACTGGAACCGGAAAAAGTTTACATTACACATACACCCCGTCCCCATGTTTTGCAGCATTTTCTTAATAAAGAAGGAATCAATTCCGGTTATCTGGACTGAAGGGTGATGAGAGTAATGTTGTTTAAACGGAAATTTGAGGTTACACTCTCAATAATCTGTTTTTTCATATTCATTTACAACCTGACTCTTTAGCTCCGAATGCCTGAGCACTCATTCAATACCCTTTGTAATATTTTACAGCAGATTGCTGAAACCCGAAGTACAAATGCAAAAATTGCAATCTGTGCTGGTTTTTTGTGTCAATTTGAATCTGATCGGGAACTTTATCTTGCAGCCCGGTTCATCAGTGAGGGTGCTTTTGATGCTGTCTCAGGGAAACGTGCATCTGTTGGCCGCCGGACAATCGCTCTTGCAGCTGCGGATTTTTGCGAAATTGATTATGAACTTGTATTCAACCCATGCCGAACAGCCACCGGCAGCAATTCGGAAACGATCGAAAAACTGATGGAAAATATCCCTGCAGCTCAGATTAAACGAAATCCCCGGCCGGTATCGCTGTATGAAATTGAATCTTTTTTCGAAAGTCTTTACATGGCCAGATCAAGAGATGACAAACAAAAGATTTTAAATCCTATCTGGCAGAAATTGACTCCTGTTGAAATCAAATACTTTATCCGGATGCTCGGACAGAGCTCCCTGCGTATCGGATTTGAAACCCGAAGTATGATCTCGTCTGTTGCCAAAGCCTTCGGATTTGATATTGAAAATATCCGCTATACACATATGATAACCGGCAGTATTGGCAAAACGGCAGTACTTGCCAGGAACAACAAGCTTGATGAGGCGCGATTTCAAATGTTTCATCCGCTCTCTTTTATGCTGGCTTCACCTGTCGAATACCAATCGGTAAATTATATACACGAGTATGTAGCCGAAGAAAAATTTAACGGAATGCGCTGCCAGGTTCATGCAGATGGGAATCATGTTAAGCTGTTTTCCCGTGATCTTAACGACATCACAAAGAGTTTTCCTGAAATATCCGGTTTCTTTTCCAGCCAAGGCATGAAGCCTGTTGTTCTGGATGGTGAAATTTGTGTGTACAAGAATGAAATGATTCAGCCCTTTCAGCTGCTGCAAAAACGAATTGGAATAAAGAAGCCCGGTAAAAAAATACGAGAACAATATCCGGTACTATTTATTGCCTTTGACATTCTATATAGTGGAAGCCGGCCGATATTCGATAATTCTCTTGAAGAACGCCGCAAACTTTTAGATGAAATATCAGAAATCTGTGGAATACCCGTTTCTGTGCAGTTCGAATTGAATAAACCGGACGATGTTGAACGGCTGTTTAAGCGTGCCCTTGACCATGGAAATGAAGGGTTAATCCTGAAAAAAAAAGGCAGCCCGTATGAGTATGGACTGAGAAAAAAAACATGGCTGAAATTAAAAAAACCGGGAGGATCTCTTGATACCGTAATGATGTATGCCCATGCCGGAAGCAGCAGGCGGGGCAGCCTCTACTCTGATTTTACCTTTGGAATCTCTGTAAAAGATGATGATCGCTATGAAGAAGAGTTTATTCCAATCGGAAAAGTGTATGGCGGGTACACCGATGAAGAGTTATATAAATTAAACAAAAGGATCAGGGAAATCACAGCTGAGAAATACGGGCCGACACTCGGGCTTATTCCCGATATCGTCGTCGAGCTTGAGTTTGATGATATCCGGATTAACAAAAGGACCAAAGCAGGTTTAACTCTGCGTCATCCGCGCTTTAAAGCGATCAGGTGGGATTTGTCACCATCTGATACAGATACTTTGAAAGAGGTAGAACGCCTGGTAAAAGAAAAAATGAACCGCAAGCGCTGCAGGCAGGATGAAAACCCATCGTTTCAGAATCCTCCGGGAATGTAAGTTCACCGGAGGATTACGATTTTTTGAGAGTTCATCAAAGTTCTTTGTATTTTAAGGATTCACCTATCAAAAAAATCCATTTTTATGTCGTCCCGATATCTGAGAATTGCACTTTTTATAATCATACCGCTGGTCATTATATCCATCTCATCGAGCTGGATCATGGAATGGCTTTGGCTAAAAGAACTGGGATATGTTCAAATTTTCTGGACACTTCGAATAACACAGGTAATATTAATCGTTAGTGCTTTTATCGTATCCGCAATTTATCTTGTTACAAATTTCCGATATCTGGCTAATCAGCTTCGTTTTATTACTTTTACCGATACGCCCCTGCAAAATATCCAGTTTGATTTGAGTGATCCTTTGCAAATTAAACGCATGAAGCAACTCTTTACGATTGCTGCCCTTGCTCTCGCATTTATCTTTGCATTCGGTTTTTACATTCGCTGGGATGAATCGCTCCGGTTTCTCTGGAATGTACCCTTTGGAGAAAACGATCCGATTTTCGGAAAAGATATCGGATTCTATCTTTTCCAGCTTCCTTTTTGGGAACTTGTTCAATCTTCTCTGGTTGTAATCACCTTTTTGACCCTGGCTATACTTGCCATGGCCTATTTCTTTACCGGGCTTGTAAGTATGGAACCCCGGAAAGGATTAACCGCCAAGCCGGAAATACTAAATCATCTGAAACTGAATGCATCACTCTGGCTGGCGATGCTGGCCTGGGGGTTTTATCTCGACCGATACGCACTTCTCTTTAAAGCTGACGGTATTGTATTCGGAGCCGGTTATACGGATATGACTATTGTACTGCCCACCATCTGGATCATGGTTGTCCTTCTTTTGATTTTATCGTTACTGGTTTTTATCAGCCGGTGGGTAAATTTTGGGAAAATTATTCCCGGCACTGCTATTCTGGCTGTTGCCATTCTCATTCTCGGGCAGCTGATCATTCCTGGCATAGTTCAAAACTTTAATGTCAATCCCAACGAACTGCAGCTTGAAACACCATACCTGGAACATAATATCGGTATGACACGCTTAGCTTACGATTTGAATAATGTTATTGAAATAGAATATCAGGCAGATGATACTCTTGGAATTGATGATATAAGGCGAAATCAGGATGCCGTTGATAATATTCGATTGTGGGATCCAAGACTGCTGATACAAACATATAAGCAGCTTCAGGAAATCAGGTCGTATTATGAATTTTATACCGTTGATAACGACAGGTATACGGTTGACGGAGAAGTTGTTCAGATGATGCTTTCTGCAAGAGAAATCGCCCAAAGGCTGCCAAGCCAGTCAGATACATGGGTGAACAGGCATATGCAGTTTACGCATGGTTACGGCTTAACCATGAGCCCGGTAACAAAAACCAACCGCCAGGGAGAACCGATTCTTGTAGTGAGAGATTTGCCTCCTGTTTATGAAAGTGACGACCTCAGAGTCGATAATCCGGCTATTTACTATGGGGAAAGCAGTTCCGGTTACTACATTGTAAATACAGGTATTGAAGAATTACATTTCCCGGCAGGTGATGCAAATGTGTACACAAATTATTCAGGCCAGGGTGGTATTCCATTTAGTAACTGGTTCAGGAAATTGCTTTTCGCTTGGGAGCTGGGTGATATCAACATTTTGCTTACTCAATATATTCATGAACAAAGCCGGCTGCAGATCTGGCGAAGTGTACAGGAACGAATCCGGAAAATTACACCCTTTTTAAGGCTGGATAATGATCCGTACCTGGTAATGTTTAATGGCAAACTGTTCTGGATTCAGGATGCCTATACTACCTCCTCTCATTTTCCATATTCTCAAAGACACAGGGGGGTAAATTATATCCGAAATTCGGTAAAAATTGTAGTTGATGCCTACGAGGGTTCCGTTGATTATTATGTTATTGATGAAAATGATCCTGTTTTAAAAGTTTATGATGATATTTTTCCGGATGTATTTAAATCTTTGGATCAGTTACCGGAAGGTATGGAATCGCACTTCAGATACCCGCAAGATCTTTTTGAGATACAATTGGAAATCTTCAACCGGTATCACATGACCCGTCCACAGGTTTTTTATAATCAGGAAGATCTCTGGACGCGGCCAAATGAGAAGTACGGAGGGCGGCAAATCCTGATGGAGCCCTATTATGTGCTTGCAAGATTACCGGATAGTGATGAACTTGAATTCATGCTGATCAGTCCGTTAACGCCTGAAAACAGAGATAATATGATCGCCTGGATGACGGCCAAAAGTGATCCTGAAAACTACGGTCAGCTTATCGTTTACAAATTACCGAAAGACCGGCTGATTTACGGCCCGGCTCAAATAGAGGCACGAATTGACCAGGATCCTGAAATTTCACGTCAGATTGCCCT
>JBHJOO010000020.1:0-4920 GCA_050329675.1 Balneolaceae bacterium | reverse complement strand
GTGCCAATTATTATTGATGATGCTGTAATAGCAATTTATGGTATGTATGTTGACCTGAGTGAACAGAAAGAGATGGAAACAAAAATTCAAGAACTTCTTGAAAGTGAAAAAACAGCACGGAAAAATATTGAAAAATCACTTCATGATAAAAATATTTTGCTTCAGGAAGTTCATCACCGTGTAAAGAATAATATGGCTGTGGTAACGGGTTTGCTTGAACTGCAAATTATGGATGATGACAATCCTGAGGTCATAAAAAAGCTGCGGGAAGTACAGGGACGTATTTATGCCATTGCCAAGATTCATGAAACACTTTATAGCAATGAAGATATGGTTAATATCCGTTTTGACAAATATCTGAAATCACTTCTTACTTCAATTCCCGCATTTCAATACCTGGATAATATGTCGGAGGTAGTGAAACTTGATACGGATGAGTTTACACTCAACCTTAACCAGGCTGTTCCTGCCGGACTCATTATCAATGAAATATTGAGCTCATCTATTGATGAAAAAAGTACTGAAAATCATCCGGAAATACTGGTTTGTGCAAAAGTTGAGAATGATATGGTAGAAATAACATTAGAAAGTGAAATCTTGAATACGGATTACGCGGGTAATCGACTCAATGATGGCAAATTCCAGTATAAATTGATCGAAATTTTATCTTCACAACTGGAAGCTAAACTGGATATAAGTGAAAATTCCATAAAGAAAATTACATTAACGTTCAAAAAAGCTGCAATAAGAGGATCAAGCAGCAGCATTTTAAAATTTGAGGAACATGTATAAATGGTTAATCAAATAAACGACATCCCCGATAATTACAAGGTTTTAATTGTTGAAGACGATTTAATACTTAGCATTGCCCTCTCCATGATGCTTAAAAAAATCGGTTTTAACAATGTGGAAAAAGTTGTGAATGCAGATGAAGCCAGGGATAAGATGGATGAGTTTGCACCCGACTTACTGATTATGGATATAAACCTGGGGCCGGGAATATCAGGCATCGATTTTGTAAAGGAAATTCAGGATAGTAATCAGGTTGATGTTATCTATATTACCGGTAATTCGGATATGTTTAACCGAATGCAGGCAGGAGAAACCGATTATATCGACTATCTTACCAAACCTGTAACCCCGGCTGAGTTGAAAAAATCCCTGTCAAAATTGTTTTCAGGAGTTAAAAAATGATGGTTTTGTTATTGATTGTCTATCATATTCTGTTTAAATAGCAGGTAAAATATTTAAACAAAAAACCAACGAATGGCCCATCCGATATGACAAAATTGACAAAGATTCTACTATCGGTCATAATTATTCCCGTACTGTTATGTTTATTCCCAAAGAACGGTTATTCACAATGGAGTGTGTGGGGGTCGTTTGAACTTCAGGATGAAGATCCCACCGATGGTTTCGGCATCAGGGTTGAAAGAGAGATGGTAGAAGTTATACCCCTGATTGATATCAGGCTCAGGGCACAGGCAAGTAGAATGAGTGAAGACAATCGTATATCACAAAGCGGAGTTATGTTTGACCAGGACCTTACAATGTACGATTTTGGTCTTTCGGCAATGGGTGGATTTACAACAGGTGTATTGAGAATTTATACCGGTTTTGGAGGAGGCTACATGAACTTTGAAAGCGAAGCACGGAATATTGAAATTATTGAGGGTGCCGAAATAACAGTGATTCCGGATATTGATCGCAGCAGCTTTTTCTGGAATTTCATTGCAGGCTTTGAGTTTACCCCCATACCTCTCGTGAATCCGTTTTTTGAATACAGATTTATCAATGTTACAGACAATGACGAATTTGCATTCAGGAATTTAAACAGGTTATCTATCGGGTTTTCATTAAATTTTTAGTTTAAAGAAACAATCTTCAGTTATTACAGGTTCAATGAGAATTACTCCGGAAAATTTACCTCCGGAAGAATACTTAATAAAAATCATAAACTGTCACGTTAATTAACCATTTGCCATCATGAAAAAAATAAACAGATATAGTTACATCGTTGTCGTATTAATGATATCCGGACTGATTCTTATACCCACTCGTACTGAAGCACAATGGAGTGTAGGAGCATCATTTGAAACCAGGACAGAAGATCCAACCAATGGATTTGGAGTGCGGGTTGAGCGCAGTATTTTAAATATTATTCCAATTGTTGACATAGGGCTTCGGGCACATTTCAGTTTTTTTAGTGAAAATAGCACGTTTCAAAATGTAGATACGGAATTTCAGAGTTACGACTTTGGCCTTGCAGCAACAGGCGGAGTCTCTCTTGGGCTTTTTACTCCTTATGTAGGAGTTGGAATCGGAAGCGATAATTTTCAAATTGAACGGGGCGATAGTAAACTGGTGGATGAATCCAATTTCTACTGGAATGCCTTTGGCGGAGCAAAACTCACGATCATACCGCTTTTAAGTCCGTTTGTTGAATACAGGTGGACACAACTGAGTGGTGTTGATGAGATTGGTTTTGATAACTTTGGAAGGCTTGCAGTTGGAGTTTCTTTAAATTTCTAAAATTCTTTTATAATTAATACAGCCTGTTTTATCCTTCTATGGAATGGAACGCTGAAAAGTGCTGATAGGCACTGATTATGAATTTCATAATCCCTATCTGTGGCTATCTGCCTGATCCGTGGCATCTGTGTTCCATCTTTTTCATTTTTGTTTTTTTCCCAGGGCACATAAATACACAGTGAGCACTGGCTGCTTTTTAAATTTAAAAGAATTAATATCTTTAAAAAACGTTAAATATTGTATGGAAATTCATAGATTGTAAAAATTATCAGAAAAACAGGTGCTGTGTCAGCATTTAAGTGTTGGTCTACTCTTGTGAAAACTATTAAATGCCGGTCAAGGCATCGGGACCGTATCCGGCCTTTGACGGATGAGTCAACTCTGAATAATTGCAAGCACATAGAAATGCCTGCTTTTTCGAAAAAACTCATCCGATGACTAATCGTACTTATTAAAGTTGACACGACACTAAGCTGCAATATTCATTGCAGTTTGTTTTATTTAGTCGATAGAATTACTTATTTATAAGTTAAATGCCAAAAATTAAGGAACATATTCAGAAAGATTTGGATCAGGTTGAACTCAGTGCAGCAGCTGAGCTTGAACTTAAGGAGTTGCTTGATTTGAGTCATAAAAACCTTGATCACACGGATGATGAAATGATCATCAAGGCTTTTAAGCTATGCTATGCTTCGCATGAGGGAGTTAAACGTGCATCTGGTGAACCTTTTTATCAGCATCCGGTTGAAGTAGCAAAAATTGTAGTCTCTGATTTTAAAATTGATGATGAATCAGTTGTGGCTGCCCTTTTGCACGATACGGTTGAAGATACCTCAGTATCCCTTAATAATATCCGGGAATTATTCGGTGATGTGGTCGCTCAGATTATTGATGGACTTACAAAAATCACCGGAGTTTTTGAAAGCCGTGATACGAAACAGGCTGAAACGTTTATGAAACTTCTGCTCTCTATGGCAGAAGATATCCGGGTGGTTCTAATTAAATTTGCTGATCGTCTTCATAATATGAGAACGATAAACCATCTGCCGAAGCAAAAGCAGCTAAAAAAAGCCTCGGAAACGATGGAATTGTATGCTCCGCTTGCTCACAGATTCGGGCTATTTAATATAAAAAATGAGTTTGAGGATCTAAGCTTTAAAGTGATTGATCCAAACAGCTATAAATTTATTGCCAGAAAACTTCGTGAAAAAAAAGAATCACGTGAAAGATTTATAGAAGAATTTTTGAAGCCTGTGAGGGAAGAACTTGAGAAGCAAAAGTTCAATTTTGAGATTAAAGGGCGGTCGAAACATATCTATTCCATTTATAAAAAAATGCAAACACAGCAAAAGCCTTTTGAAGAAATATATGATCTGTTTGCAATTCGCATCATCCTTGAGGAGCCACACAAAAAAGAAGATTGCTGGCGTGTATACTCAATTATAACAGACTGGTATACCCCGATTCCAAAAAGATTTCGTGATTTCATATCCGTACCAAAGGCAAATGGATATCAATCGCTTCATACAACTGTGATTACAAAAAAAGGCCGTAAAGTTGAAGTTCAGATCAGGACCCGGAAGATGGATGATATAGCAGAGAGAGGTCTTGCTGCTCACTGGAAATACAAGGAGGGTGAGTCATCCGGAGAGAAATCAGAACTTGATAAATTTGTCCACTGGGTACGTGATGTACTTGATAATCCCCGTCCTGATGCCGCAACAGAATTTGTCAAAGATTTTCAACTGAATCTCTATCATGATGAGATTTACGTATTTACACCCGATGGAGAGTTGAAGACACTTCCCAAAGGTGCATCTTGTATCGATTTTGCTTTTGAAATCCATAGTGAAATTGGTGAGCGTGCCATGGCTGCCAGGGTTAACGGTAAAATGGTTCCGCTAAGGCAAAAATTACACAGTGGAGATCAGGTTGAAATTATTACGGGCAATAAGATCAATTTGAATCCTGACTGGATGGAGGACGTAGTTACGCATAAGGCCAAAGCCCGGTTAAGGCAATTTATCAAGAAAAAAGAGAGGCGGATTGCCACTCAGGGCAGAGAATTATGGGAGAAAAAGGCATCCAAAAGCAAGGTTGAGATTTCTGATCAGGAATTGATGCGTGTGGCTCATAAGATGAAGTTCGAATCAACACAGGAAATGTTTTATAATATAGGAACCGGTGCTTTTGATGTAGGTAAACTTGTTCAGGCTGTTAAACAATTAAAAAGCAAAGGACGGATAGAGGGTGAAACTGAATCTGATACTGAACATGACACGCTCAGTGATGAAGAAATTCAAAAAAGATATTTAACGACTGCAAGAACAGTTGGTGACCGGAATGCCCTGCTTTTAGAGGGCGAAATTTCAAATGTCAGGTATTCTT
>JBHJOO010000542.1:0-3991 GCA_050329675.1 Balneolaceae bacterium | reverse complement strand
TGTCAAATATTCTGAAGAGGCAATCAATGCCTGTGTCAAACTCTCCGACAGATATGTAACCGATCACTTTCTCCCGGATAAAGCTATTGATGCACTTGACGAAGCCGGTGCCCGTGTCCATTTGTCAAACATAACAGTCCCTCAGAAAATAATTGACCTGGAAGAGGAAATCGAACGGATTAGCCATGAGAAAAATACGATGGTTAAAAAACAGAGATTTGAAGAAGCTGCCCGTTTAAGAGATACGGAAAAAAGGCTTACCGAAGAACTGGAACAAGCCCAGCGCGACTGGGAAAAAGAGTCGGAACACATTGTTTATGATGTTAATGAAGAAGATGTTGCTACTGTTGTTGCGATGATGAGTGGTGTGCCGGTAAATAAAATCAGCCAGAATGAAGGCCAGAAACTGCTAAAGATGAAGGAAGAACTGGGTGAAAACATCATAGGTCAGTCCGAAGCCATCGAAAAACTTACCAAAGCCATTCAAAGAACCCGTGCCGGACTTAAAGACCCGGCCAGGCCAATCGGTTCCTTCATTTTTCTGGGACCAACCGGAGTTGGTAAAACCGAAATGGCAAAAGTGCTTGCCAGATACCTTTTTGACAAAGAAGATACACTTGTGCGTATCGACATGAGTGAATACATGGAGAAATTCAGTGTATCACGTCTTGTGGGGGCCCCTCCCGGTTATGTTGGCTATGAAGAAGGCGGAATCCTTACCGAAAAGGTTCGCCGCAAACCATACAGCGTTGTGCTTCTTGATGAGATCGAGAAAGCCCATCCCGATGTATTCAACATACTGCTACAGGTACTTGACGATGGTATTTTGACTGATAGCCTCGGCCGTAAAATTGATTTCAGAAATACCATTATTATTATGACTTCCAATATCGGCGCGCGGGATATACGCAACATGGGAAAAGGAATCGGCTTTGCCTCCGGTGATAGTGAATTCGACTACGCCCAGATGAAGTCTACCATTCAGGATGCCCTGAAAAAAGTATTTAATCCCGAATTTCTGAACAGAATTGATGACGTAATTACATTCAGGCCTCTCGAAAGAGATGATATCTTTAAAATAATAGATCTGCTTGCAGGAGATCTGTTTAAAAGAATTAAGGAGCTTGGTTACGATTTTGAGATAACAAAAGGTGCCAAGGAGTTTCTTTCTGAAAAAGGATTTGACCAGAAGTATGGTGCACGTCCGCTGAGAAGAGCGATTCAGAAGTACGTCGAAGATCCTCTTGCCGAAGAAATTCTCGGAGTGGAGCATCCCGAAGGATCTGTGATAAAAATCAAAATGAACAAATCCAGAGATGCACTTGAATTTGACTGGACAAATCCGGAACCGGTTGAAAGTAAAAAAGAAGATTCATCTTCAGATTCTGAAAACGGTTCCCGGTCTGAATCGGAATCGGAAGAAGCAAGGGCATAAGAAAATCAGCAGCTCTCATTATATCAAAATGATATAACTTATCTAAGCAAGCATTGAATGTATTAAAGTAATATCGACATTTTATACAAGAAAGTATTTAAAAGTATCAAATTAAAGCCCTTATATGAACTGTTCGTGATATAAAAGGCAAAGATTGGAATTTATTAAATCTCTAAACTAGAATAGAGAAAACTTAACAATGTATCAATAGATCATTTTGGTGACTGCTATTGACTGACAGATAGCATTTTTTTTACCTAAAACCGAATTGCAACTTAATTCCTCTAAAATCTGAAAACAATTATAAATTTATATTTTCAGAACTCAAGCATAACGCCCATTATCATGCCTTCTTTATTCTGAATGATTCCGTCGAAGTACTGGATTTCATCATTTATCGGACTATCTATAAGTATTAGATTACCGGAAAGTTTAAGATCACCTCCCAATACATGAGTCCCTATATGGATTAAACCGTCACATTTATCAACGGTTACAGTATCCGGAATCAAAAGTTTTTCTTCAGAGGCCTGATGGTTGGAAACCGGTTGGCACATTATAAGGAAAAATACAGGCATGATAACAGCATTTGATTTCAAATTTTTAAATGCAAAGATGATTTGTTTTTTCATAGTATTATATTTTAAAAATTCAGTTCATATTTTAAAATAGACGTGTTGTTTTCATTAGTCTCATTATCAAATGCAATATAAACAGCACCTCCATTAATCGTACCGATCAGTGTGTTTCCAGGAATTCTGACTCCTTCTGTAACAATGCCCCCATCTTTTTGATATACATTGATATAGAAGTTCCATTCATTTTGTGAAAGCTGTTTATAATAGGGAATGATAATGTGTCCTGAATTATCATCAACGTAAATATTCATAATATGATGAAAAGATTCCCAATACTCGATGTGCTGATCTTCAAATTTGTAAGGATCAAGTGATCGGGGAAAATCTGGAACGGATGGACGATAACGGGTGGCATCATTTGATCCTAAAATATGCTGCAGCTCAAGATTTTTATTCAGTACAAATATTTTAAACTGATCGGGATAAATCCCATAAATCAAATTATGTTGAATGTCAAAATCAAGTCCACCGTCTTGAAATCGCGCTAAGAAAATGGCTTCACGTTCGTCATTAGGCTTTAAAAATTCATGAATGACATTTCCATTCATATCAAAAGATGAAAAAATAAATGGTGAGTAATGAGAAAAAGCAATAATTCTGTTGTCAATAATAATGAAATCACTGATTCTGTGATTAATTGGGATTGTTTTCAAGTACTCAAGATTGTCATCATAAACTGAAATCCGCATCAAAAAATTGTCATAAACATAGAGTCGGTTATTATTTTTAACAAAATGCTGGACATTCAAAAATTCACCAGGTCCTTCTCCTTCACCACCTATATGACCGATATAACTGCCGGATTCGTCAAAAACAATAACTCTTTTGGCTTTCTGATCTGGTATATAAACTAGACTGTCTATCAAAAAATGAAACGGCCTTTTTGAGACAAAAAGATCCTCCTTTAATTCTGGTATTGTAAAAGTAAGTGTATCCGGAGATGAGAACAGATGCTGAATCATGCCGAATCCATCTCCGCTCACAAGTATATCAATCTCTTGTTCGGGTTCAAAATTACAGCTTTGAAACAGCAAGAATAGTGTGAAAGAGCAGATGAAACTGACAGATGTCTTCACAATTTAATTATTTCATTAATATTTAAACAATTGCCCATTGAGAGAAATAACCCACAGCGGTTAATATATTAATTTTCAACAGGATCTGTACTGCTGTAACAACATGTATATAGTCCATCAAATAAACAATAATTTTGAGATTCACCATTCAAAGAACATTGTGGTCCACAGCAAACATACTGATACGTTGCTATAGGTGGAATTGATGCCTCAGTGGTTTTCGATGTAATTATATGAAGCGTAAAGGAAATAAGTACAACAATCACGATAGATACTCCAAATAGAATGTGTTTAAAGTAGATATTAAGCATAATACGTTAATTTAAGTTAAAGACTTCAAAATTATAAAAAAAAAAAAATCAAATGCAAAAATAAATTATTAGTTTATTTAATTTTAAAACATATAACACTTAAAATAACAGATAGAATTTTCTTATTTTAAAAAAGCCTAGTATCGAAACAAATTAATTATGCAACATAACGTTTAGATAGTTTCTTGTCTGCATCTTGCCTGGTAAAAGGTCCAATGAATTTTTTTCTTCTCTTTATTTCTTTGTGTTATCCATGGCTCGAGCTGTTGCTTGAGAATCTCATCGCTTCCAATCTTGTCAGGTAAACACTCTTTTCTATTACATTTATTTCAATTTCAGCCATGTTAAGCCAGCTTGCGTGTTTTGGTGTATAACAAAATTCGATTTTTTTCAGGATCTGATCCGCTTGCGTTTTGGAAAACGTCTCGTAAAAGGATTTTGGGAAATGGGTGTTTAAATTATCCAGTACAAGTCGAATCTTGATTGCATTGGGATATTCCTTTTGTACGAAATCTGCTACGAAATTGGCAA
>JBHJOO010000575.1:0-3781 GCA_050329675.1 Balneolaceae bacterium | reverse complement strand
TCAGGTTATCTTACGTGAAGATTCGAGAGTGGTTTTTCAATTTCCGCTTGAAGAGGGCTCCAATTGGATATCATTTGAAACACCTTTCCTTCAAACAAGAAGTGTGGAACAATTTATTCCCGGCTCTGAGTCAGAATCCGGTAAAAAAACAGTGGTAATTCGTGTTGAAACCCCAGGTCTAAATTTCGTGAGCTGGTTTGATATTTTAAATACCGATGGATTGCTAAAACGAACTCTTTTATATACACTTAATGGAACAGATGAAACAGGAGCCTTACGCCCGAAAATTCATCTCAGGGAGACTTTCCTGATTGAGGATATGAATGATTAACACATACATAGTCTGATTTAAGAAGTACTCTGAATATAAAATGAACTAATTTTGAATGAATAAAATGAGAAAGCTTTTTTTTCTGCAAATACTATTTATTGGAACTCTTTTCTTTTTTAGTTCCTGTTCGGATGATGTCTCCGAAATAATAACAGCCATAGATGGCATCGTGGAAAACTCAAACGGAGATCGTGTTTCAGGTGCAAAAATTGCAATTACTTATCAAATTCAGTCACCACAGGGCCCGTTTACCACACCTGCAAATGGAACGGTTTTACAGATCAGTGTGCCCTCGAATCAGAGAGTAACTCTCAGAGTGAAAGATGATAACAATCAAGTGGTAATCCGAACACTAATCGACCGGGAATTACAGGCAGGGCAGCACAGTTTCTTATGGGACTTGAGAAATAGCAAAGAAAAAGTTGTTTTAAGTGGACTTTACTTTGCGGAAACAGAGTTTGAAGACAAATCGGAATCATTTCCGTTTTTCGTCAATATTCCAAATTATTCTATTTACAAATTTGATGAAATTTCTTTTATTGCCACAACAGATCAGGATGGAAGGTTTGAGATCGACCGGGATGAACTACTGTTTAATAATGTTTCACTTGGCGATCTGAATATGACCCTGAATAACCAATTCACTATTTGGGCAATTGATACCGATAGTCGTGTGACTCAGAATAATGATGTTTTTTTTGATTCAACTCAATCCTCTCCTGTACAGATAAGAATTTCATTTTAAGATGTTTATATCTGTTGGCTGATCCCTCGCTTTAACAATTTTTTTTGCATTGATTTAAATGATATTCTAATCTTTTCAACAAGATTTTTTGAATAAATTTTGCTATCTATACTATTCATTTAAAATTCTATTCACTTTTTGCAATGGATGGTGAGATACTTACATGGATTTTTCTGGGCGGGGGAGTTCTTCTGATGCTTCTTGAATTTGCCTTGCCGGGAGGAGTTGCCTTTTTTCTGGGACTAAGCGGCTTTGGTGTCGGGGTCCTCCGTTTTTTCGGTTTGCTGTCAGATCCCGGTACTGCCGCTATGGTGTGGTTATTATCATCCGTTGGCCTTACCATTGCGATCAGGCCTTTCATTAAAAAATATTTTAAAAGTGAAACGTTTTTTAAACTGGCCGATGAAGATTATGAAGCCATGGATCAGATTGTGGAAGTAACCAAACCACTGACTGATGATGATAACAGCGGGAGAATCAGAATGCATGGCATCACCTGGCAGGCGCGTTCCATGAGCGGGCCTGTTCCGGCCGGAGAAAAAGTTAGAATAAAATACCGTGAAAACACAACCTGGATCGTTGAATCTGTTGGTATCATCGATCCTCCTGATAACAAATTAAAAGAAACAAACCGGAACTGATTATGTGGACAACCCTCCTTATTCTGATTGTATTCTCCTATTTCATCTTAACCCGCCTCTTTATTATTGTAGAGATGCGTGAGGAGGTAATCCAGGAGCGGCTCGGAAAATACAAAAAAACCCTGAAGCCGGGTTTTCATTTTCTCATACCCTTTATTGACCGTGCCGCATACAGGCAGGAAATGCGGGAACAGGTGATTGATGTACCCAGTCAAACATGCATCACTAAAGATAATATAGAAGTTGCTGTCGACGGACTGGTCTACCTGAAGGTGATGGATTCTTACAAAGCCAGTTATGGCATTTCGGATTATCATGCGGCAGCTGTTAACCTGGCACAAACCACCATGCGAAGTGAAATAGGTAAAATTACACTGGATGACACCTTTTCGGAAAGGGAGAAAATGAATGAAAATATTGTACGGGAGATCGACAAAGCCGCCGATCCGTGGGGAATTAAAGTGCTTCGTTACGAAATCAAAAATATCCGCCCCTCCAACGAGATTGTAGATACCATGGAAAAACAGATGGAGGCTGAACGTGAAAAACGGGCTGAAATTACCAATTCCGAGGGTTTTCGTCAGGCGCGGATTAATGAATCGGAAGGCGAACAAAAATATCAGATTTTAGTTTCGGAAGCCCAGCGTCAGCGCCGTATTAATGAAGCCAGGGGGCGTGCAAAAGAAATTGAACTCGTGGCTACCTCTACTGCCAAAGGATTGCAAAGAGTGGCAGAAGCCATACACCGTCCCGGCGGGGAAATGGCAGTAAAAACCAAGCTGGTCGAGCAATATATCGATCAGTTCGGTAAAATTATTAAAGAAACCAATGTTTCCGTACTTCCGGTTGAAACTGCAAATCTGAAAACCTTTTTTGAGGGAGTAGGAAAGATCAGTGATCACACAAAAAACAAAAAACCTGCAGCATCCACTGCCAGAAAAAAAGAAGGATAATTATGGAATTTATGGAAACCATCAGCAAGATCCTGCTTGCGCTATTTGCCATTTATCTCACATTTAAATTTTTACAGGCCCTCCGGCTGGTACCGAACCAGTTTGCGCATATCGTGGAACGTCTTGGCAACTATCACAAAACACTAGGGCCCGGCTTTCATGCCCTGATTCCATTTGTCGATAAAGTGGTTTACAAACAGGACCTGCGTGAAGAAACCATTGAAGTGGAACCCCAGGAGTGTTTCACCAAAGATAACGTAAAAGTTGAAGTGGACGGAGTGCTATATTTGAGTGTGATGGACCCGGTTAATGCCAGTTATGGAGTTACCGATTACCGTTATGCTGCCGTTCAGCTTGCACAAACCACAACACGGTCGGTGATCGGGCTCATGGATCTGGATCAGACCTTTGAAGAACGTGCCATGATGAGTATGGAAGTGGTGAAGGTATTAGGTGAAATTGAACAGCTTTGGGGGATTAAGGTTCACAGATATGAAATAAAAAACATTAACACTCCGCGAACGGTGCAAAAAGCTATGGAACGTCAGATGACAGCCGAGCGCGACCGGCGTGCCATCATTGCCAAATCGGAAGGGGTCAGAGATTCGAAAGTAAATGAGGCCGAGGGGCACAGGGCTGAAATCATCAACATTTCCGAAGCTGAAATGCAGCGGAGAATTAATGAGGCAGAGGGACGGGCACAGGAGATTGAAGCCATTGCCGAAGCTACGGCATCATCCATTGAACAAATAGCTGATGCCATCTCAAAACCAAAAGGTGAGGAGGCCATGAACCTGCAGCTCAAGGAAAAGTATCTGAATGTAATGGAAGGCCTTGGCAGAAAAGATAACCAGATCATCCTTCCGAAAGACATCACCAATTACGATGCTCTTATGGAAGGCCTGACCCTCAATAAAACCGGTGAAAAATAACCTGAATGCCGGCCAATTTGGTTCGTGGATATCAGCCGGTAGCCGGTAGCAAAAATTACGTCCAGCTTTCCTTCATCACAAATCAGAACCCGCAAGGAATCTCGCAGAAAATCATTTACTTATCTGTCAGCACTGCAACACCGGGCAGCTCTTTCCCTTCCAGAAATTCCAGGCTGGCA
>JBHJOO010000135.1:0-2237 GCA_050329675.1 Balneolaceae bacterium | reverse complement strand
TTTACCGTTTTAATCAGATAATCGGAAATATGCCCGCCGATGGCATCTTCCATAATTGATTCTTCTTCACTTTTTGTGATCATGACAACCGGCAGGGTTGGGTTCAGTTGTTTGATCTTTTCAAGTGTATCAATCCCCCCCATACCCGGCATCTGTTCATCCAAAAAAATCAGGTCAAAGCTCTTTTTTTTGATCAGCTCAATGGCATCCTCCCCATTGGTTACCGGCTCAATCTCAAAGCCCTTCTCTTTTAAAAAAATAATGTGAGCTTTCAGCTGGTCAATTTCGTCATCTGCCCATAAAATTCGGTTTGGCATGTCTTCTGTTTGTAAATAATTAAAAATTTTTGCCAGATAAACTCATTTTACCTGTGATTACAAAGATAACCTGAATAAAGGAAAAAAATTTTAGTTTCCTGCATCAAAAATCCAGAAGATGCCTGATGTTTTCAAGCCTTTTTATTCCAATCCCTTTTATCTCAAGAAGTTGCTCGGCAGATGTAAACTTTCCGTTACGGTTTCGCCAGTCGATGATTCGCTCTGCATATGCAGGCCCTATACCCGGCAGCTGCTGCAGATCAGTTACCGATGCTGTGTTTATATTAATTTTGAAGCCGGAATGATCGGGCGTACTCTCCCTTCCGGTGTTGGTTGTATCCGGCGGAATCGTATCCTGCCTGATAACTGCTGCCGGCTCATTTGGTACCGGTAATAGTTTATTTATTTGATTTTCCGGATAATACCGGGCCATGATAGCGCGGTTTTCTTCTTCAATAATCTGGCTTCTTGCATGGAAAAGGCTGTCGAGCCTTTCATACTCACCGGGTTCATAGTTTGGTTTTTGCTCAATAAATGAATTCAGGATGAATAAGATGATCAGCGAAGTCATCAAACCGGCTATGGCATACCGTTCACTCCGGCTTATTTGCAGCCTCTCAAAAAAGAAGAATAACCTGCGGTTTAGATTTTTAAAATTATTCATGATGGATAGTCCTGTTAAATTTGGAATAAATTCTTATATACATATGAACAAAAAATCACCAATTCCTTACAGTAAATATTTTGAATGAATCAGAAGTCATCTTTACTCATCTTAACGGGATTAAAACAGCCTGGTACAAAATCGGTACCGGTAAACCGCTGATCATTTTACACGGATGGGGGAGCAGTTCAAAAGCCATGATGCCGCTTGCAAAACAACTATCGGCGGTCAGATCCAGCTATCTCATAGACTTTCCGGGGTTCGGCGAATCGCCTGAACCGCCCGGGCCTTTTTCTGTTGATGATTATGCCGGCCTGATTGAGCAATTTATAGATGAACAGGAATTTGAAACTGTGGATCTGCTGGTTCATTCATTTGGCGGACGTGTAGCCCTTAAACTATGTACAAGAGTACCTGTGAGAACTAAAATTGGAAAAGTATTAATCACCGGCGGTGCCGGAATGAGACCGAAACGAAAACCCTCTTTTTACTTTAAAAAAAATCTTGCAAAGCTTCTCAAATTTCCATTTAATCTGCTTCCTGGCTCGCTTCGCAGCAAGGGGCTGAACCGGCTGCGAAATACCCGGCTTTGGAAAAAACTTGGTTCTTCCGATTATCGGCAGCTATCCGGTGTGATGCGGGAGACATTTGTAAAAACTGTGAGTGAACATTTGGATCATCATCTCAGTGAAATTAACCATGAGGTTTTACTTCTTTGGGGTAACGATGATGATGCAACCCCGCTTTATCAGGCCAGGCGAATGGAAAAGGGTTTAAAAAACAGCGCCCTGGTTATTATCAATAATGCCGGCCATTACGCTTTTCTCGACAAACCTAAGCGATTTGCATCCATCGCCGAAGCTTTTTTTACGGGTTAGCTTAATTCTCATAAAAGCTGTACCCGTATCATTTAAGCCACGATTTTATCGATTCATAGTAGATTCTTTGGTTCGTTGTGTGTTGTTAGTGGTTAGTGGTATGTTGTTTGTTGTTTTTGGCAATCACAACTGACCACTGACTACTGACAACTGACAAAAACGACTTTCTATTTTACGAGACAATCCATAGTACTACTTGTTTTAGTTATTCGGTGTCAGGAGTTCTGATATTGATTTGCAAATAGTAACTAAAAGCCTGTTTTTTTTTACTTTTGCGTTTTCACTTTTCACTTTTAGCCAATTTTCTTTCCTTAAAATCCTCCCCGAAATAGTTATACCATCTTCGAAAAGGCCGGAATGCATGATCAGGATCGAATG
>JBHJOO010000246.1:0-2300 GCA_050329675.1 Balneolaceae bacterium | reverse complement strand
AGCTGCATCGGCCTTATACCTTCGTCAAAATTAGCTTCAACCCTGTCAAGTGCTCTCTTGAGCGCATTCCACTGGATATAGTGAGGATTATATTTTGAAGAAAGATAGTGGTGATGATTATAGATCAGATAGTCGTAGACACAACTTAAATTGAAATAGGGATTAGACTCTTTATCATAATCATTGATTCCCAAGAATTCATCTGACTGCAAGAATGTAAATAAAGAACGCTCATTCTGTCCGTACTTTTGCAATGCCAAACTTATTATGCCGGCAGATAATGGATCGAGCGGATAAAGGTTTTTGGCTAATTCAAGATTCAGCTCACTTCTCAACGGAAAAGCTTGCGAGGTTTCAATACATCTTACAAGAGTTTCAAGCTTAAGTTCTTTCCAATCCTTATTCTCGTCTTTCAGAAACTCGCTTGCAATATGTAGCAGTTGCTCTACCGGTTCATTGAAGGTCAACTCTTTAAGTCTACCACGTACTTTATCCCATTCTTTTCGTTGTTGGGTATCCAAGCCGTGCGCATAAGAGTCAAATGCCTGATGAAGCGTTGTAATGAAAAAGAGATTTTTGGAGGCGTCATTTGCATACTCCGCTAATAACTGAATCAGATAGAGCTCCTTCTCAGGGTTATTATTGGCTGCATATTCTAAATGCTTGCCAAATTCATCAACGGCAATAATCCAAAACTCGCCATTCTTTTTCTTTCGGTTATGCTCTTTTTCAATCCAGCCTAACAAGTCATCTTCCGAGATGTCGCTCTTCAGTTCAAATTTTTTAATGAACTGATCTTTAAGAGAGCCATATTTACCGACGAGATAGTCGAATGAAAATTGGGTTATTTCTGGAAACTTTCCGTTGAGAGGTTCGAAGTAATGGACGGGGTCATTGGCATCTAAATGTTTTTTTAATGCGAGTAAAAACGAAGATTTTCCAGTCCCATAGCTGCCAATAATAGAAAATGAGTGTACACCCGACTCGATATTACGAATCAACTGTTCGTAAATATGCTTCGAGTTTGAGGTGACGATATAGTCAAACTCTTTATTAAAATCCCTATCTACGTTAATTGAGGGAGAGAATGTTGATTTAACGTCGGCCATAAAATCCTGTTAGTACTTCAATCGGGTCTATGTTAGCTGGTATTTGTAATAGTCGTATTCCAGCATCTTCGGTATACACTATCCGGTCATCTGTCATGGTGAGTTCTTCAATTTTGGAAACGAGGCCATCCGGACTTAACGAAAAAACACTACCCGGGCTGTTTTCAGAGTTCAACAGGTCTTGAAAGGAGATCGACCTTGTATATTTTTTATTTTCCAGAATGGAATAAAGAAAAATCTCTACAGGTAATATTTCAGGACTTATCGATTCAAATCGATACCAATTTTGTTTCTCGTCCTCACCCGCCTCTGCAAAGTCAATTTCCTTAATTAAATTCAACTCAGGTAAAAGTGATGAGAAATGATCTTCTATGTTGTTTTTACCGTCTTTAGAGCTTGGCTGCACATAGGTTTTAATCAATACACCTATATCGGTTTCAAGCGTACTATCTGCAGGTAAAGTCCCTTCCCTTTCATGAATCTTGCTTTTTAAAAATGAAAGAAGGTGCTGCTTTGTAAACTCCGTCCTGTATTTTCGGAAATGATTAAACACCAAATTATAAATACTGGCATAGTCATTTCTTACCAATTCGAAATGTAGCAACCAAAGACTGCCAATATTTTCTAAATATGGATCCCACCCGCCATCACTCAAAAGCTTTTGTCCTACTTTGTATGAAGTAGGTGATTTTTTCTCTTTCAGAAATCCAAAAGAGTCCATCCAAAAGCGAATAGCCGTGGTCATATTTTTCCCAACACCAAGAGAAAGAACTGCTTCTTCACTATGGATATCTCCATTCTTTTGATGAATAAAATCGTATCCTTTTTTAGGCCACAGGTTACGGCATTGGAAAGATTCATGGCCGGAGAAACGGAATTTATTCATTAGTTAGAGATCCATTTAAATGCACGTTTTAATTAATTAGAATATAACAAATCATCAATAGAATTAAATTGAATATTACATCAAGACATAAAAGATTTGCTCCACCACACATAGCACCATCACTCGCAGCAGTGCTTATTTTTAGACGCCGCGCACATCACCCCACTCTTGCCTTTCAAGCCGGGCGAAATAAGAAACAAAGCGTTTGCCAATCCGGTGGAATATCGAACGCTGAATTTTTCCTTCCTTTCGCTTGCAATAGATGCCGGTATCGTGTTAATTATGGATACAGCAGCGATGTTCAC
>JBHJOO010000363.1:0-2167 GCA_050329675.1 Balneolaceae bacterium | reverse complement strand
TCTCATCTCACGTTCAACAATGAAATTCTTTCGCCCGGCCTGGCGGTGGCCTGCGGCATGGCCGTCAAACAACTTTATCCCGGTCTTGATACAATCAATATGTTGGAGGCTGCCTGTGTAACGTCCAATCGTGAGGCCATTGAAAAAAAAGATGCTATGATTACAACAGCCGCTTCAGGGGTGGTTTTGTTACTGACTTTCCTGCTATTGGTGTTAGCCGGATGGATTCTGGACAACAAAAAACAACAGCTTGATGAGCGGCTCGCCGTAATAGAAGATAAAATTACCGCCGTTGAACATGCCCGGCTTCAGGTACATGAATTAAGGTCTTCCATTTTGCAGGTTCGTAACCTGATTGATGATCGCAGCTCAACGGTACGTCACATAGAGGCTGTCGGACGATCGCTGCCTGAGGGGGTATGGTTAGATGAATTGAGATTGACGGCCGTTTCCGGCACTACAAATCATTTCAGGCTCACAATCCGGGGATACGCCCTCAGCGAGCGCTTCATTTCCGCGTTACTCGAAAGTCTTGAACAACAGAAAGACATCCATGGCATCCGCCTGGTGTACTCCGAACAGATAGATACACAGGACATCTACAAGGAAAGAGCTTACCAGGAAAACACTTTGGTACACTACGAAATTCAAATGCAAGCCAATGATTGAACACTACCAAACGTATCGTTGGAAAGCCTTCGCCCTGATTGCTGTGTTGGTTTCCGTTTATATGATGTTTGCCGTTTTGATTCCAAAAGCGGGTGATATCATTGATGTCTACAATTATAACCGGAACCTGGAATATAAAATTAATTCGGTTGATGATTGGCAGGCACTGCTGGCTGACTACAACGATCAGCAACAGCTCCTGGAAAATGTCCATTCAAAACTATTTGTAAGCATGCCCCGAAATGATGAAATATCGGCCATTGTAGGGTTGATTTTCTCCCGGGGTCGTAAAACGGGTATTAAAATCCATCGAATCACTCCGATTGAACCGGAACAGCGGACCGGTTTTACGGAAATTTCTCTATTGTTGAAAGCAGCCGGAAGTTTTCATCAGATGCTCAAATTTATAAACGAACTGGAGCAGACCAACCATCTGGTAAGACTGAACCGGGTAACACTGTCTGCCGGTGAACAACCGCCCCACAGAACCCTGGAAACAGAAATTCAACTCAGCTTTGTGGTAATACAAAAAAACCGGCCGGAGGATGTGGGGCATGAGTGAACTGATTGAAAATAAAATCGTGCAAATGATTCTTGGTGTTATTGTCATTTTGATTTGGGGATATAACATGCTGAAAATTACAGATATAGCCACACCGGCCTCTTCCGGCAACCAAAGCCCCTTTACTGCCCTTGATCAGGATCTTCTTGAAATTCCGGATCTTTTACAGTACGACTATAAAGCAGATTTCAGGGATCCGTTTCTACCAGGACTGACGCAACAGACAAGTTTGCCGGTGGCAAATAATATTGAATCCAATCCACCACCCCCACCTGTTACACCACCCGACGTGAAATTAACGGGAGTTATTGAAGGCACTGCTCTGCTTCAAAACAGCAGAAATGAATTGTTTTTCGCCGCCCCGGGCGATACCGTGGACGGAGCTCTCGTAAAATCGGTAACCCCTTATTCGGTAGTAATGATATTTAAATCAAAAGAATTCACTGTAACATTAAACAATTAAAATAGGAAGATGCTATGAATTACATTCGAACAATCTTAAAACGTGAAGAGGGTTTTTCACTTCCCGAGCTTCTCATCGTGCTGGTTATTATCGGTATACTCGTTATGATAGCTATTCCCATCTATCAGAATATTACCACCAGGGCCAAAACCACCGAGGCGAGATTGATGCTGGGACAAGTCGAAACGCTTCAGAAAGCCTATTATATGGAATTCGATCGGTATTCCGATGATTTGGCGGCCATTAGTTTCCAACAGAATAAACTGGTGACCGAGGGTGGGAAGGCCCGGTATATCATTGAAATTGAGAAAGCCGATGATAAAGGATTTACAGCGACAGCTACATCTGTTGTTGATTTTAATAAGAATGGAATCTATAACGTCTGGGAAGTAGACCAGGAAGGAATCATCAAACAGCGGGTACCTGACTAAAATGAATGAATTGCAAACATATTCAAAAAAATCAGATACGGA
>JBHJOO010000433.1:0-2324 GCA_050329675.1 Balneolaceae bacterium | reverse complement strand
CGGTTTCATTTTGAATCGTATGAACAGAGGCCGTACTGGCCGGACAAAAAACTGGTATCAAGAAAAATAAAAGAGAAAAAGAACGTACTTGAGTTTGCATAGTATCCTGTGATTTTTTGAATATTTTAAACTTAATGAAGTTCAGATTCCGGATATATCTGAAATATCATTAATAAAAAAACACCAATCGGATAACAGTACAAAAACTTTTTTGTACATTCCAATCCTAATCAAAATTGTATCACAATAATCATTGAAAAAATGAAACCGTCGTTAATTTTTCTAATCATGCTACTTTCCTGCACCGGAACATCCGATTCAACAGAAAATAAATCTCAGGCCGAACTGAATAAAATCTCTTACATGAGCAGTGCCACGGGTGAAGAGAGAGATTATTTTGTGTATCTCCCGGAGGGATATCATGAAAACTCTGATCAAAAATGGCCGGTTTTGCTTTTTTTGCATGGCAATGGAGAAAGGGGAAATGCCAAAGACGAGTTGGATTATGTGTTAATTCACGGGCCGTTATATGAAGCCTGGATTCAAAAAAGAGACCTGCCTTTTGTAATGATCGTGCCTCAATTACCGATGTATGGCATGGATGAAGAAATGGATTACATCCGCAACAGGACAGTAGATGATATCCCGAAACGCCTCGAAGAGGGTGTTCCCCCCAGGCCCGAAGAGTTTCCAACTCCACAACCCATGACAGGAACTCCTGAAAATAAATCCATAACCCTGCCGCCCGAAGGTCCGCCTGTGGGATGGTTTATGCTGGAGGAAGATTTAATAACCATTCTTGATCATACACTATCAAACTACAATGGAGATGCTGAACGGATATATCTGACAGGTATCAGCTATGGCGGATTTGGAACATGGTACATGGCAAGCAAATACCCGGAACGGTTTGCTGCAATCGCTCCGGTAGTCGGGTACGGGCATCCGGATTTAATGCGCCCCATCGCAGAAAATCAGCTGCCTGTGTGGTGTTTTGCAGGCGGACGCGATCCTGTTGTTCCGGTTGAGTTTTTTTATCCGGGCTTAAATGAATTGGAAAACCTTGGACACACAAATGTACTGTTTACCAATCATGAGGATATGGGGCATGATGCATGGAGAAGGATTTACGCAGGACGCGATATTTACGACTGGCTGCTTTCTCACAGCAAATAATGGTTATCTGGCCCGGAACCGGTTTAAAAAATTTCTTTACCTTACTGATCCGTAAATTGAACATTATATGATAATGCCTAAAGTTATTACCTCGGCAAGTGAAATTGATTTTACAATCAACGATCTTCCAAAAATGCCACAACCATCTCGGGTACTGATGGTAAAACCCACTTACTTCGATGTTGAATACGTAATCAATCCTCACATGGAAGGGTTTATTGGCGGTGTGGATAAACTTCAGGCTCAAAATGAATGGAAACATCTTGTGGATGGATTTAAAGAGCTTGGATTTAATGTACATATTATCGATGGCGTCAGAGATCTGCCGGATATGGTTTTTTCAGCCAATCAAAGCCTTCCTTATATTGATGAGAATGATAATCTGATGGCAGTTATGGGGACTATGCACTCTGATCATCGAAAACAGGAAGTGCCACATATCGAAAAAGCACTTATAAATCTTGGTTATAAAACATATCATCTTGATCCGAAAAAAGTAACAGAATTTGAAGGAATGGGGGATGCCATCTGGCACTTTAAAAGACGTCTTTTATGGGGCGGATATGGTTTCAGGACTTCTCCGGAAGCACATCATCAAATTTCAGATCTGTTTAAAATACCTGTAATCACGCTTGAGTTGACGGATGATTACTTTTATCATTTGGATACTTGCTTTTGTTCATTAAATGAAACATCAGTACTGATATATCCTCAGGCATTTACAGATAAAGGGCTTGAGATCATTCACAAGCTGTACCCTGTGGTGCTTGAAGCAACTACATACGAAGCAAAAAAACACTTTGCAGTTAATTCCGTTTGTCCCGACGGGCGAAATGTTTTGATTCAGCAGGGGAATACAGATGTAAACCGAAAACTGAGAAATCATGGATTTCATGTACATGAATACAGCACATACGAATTCATCAAAAGCGGCGGCAGCATTTTTTGTATGAAGCTGATGTTATGGTAGTATAATGTTAAAAGGCAAAAATGAATTCTGAAAAGAGGTTCGCCTATGCCTTTCCTGTTTCACTTTTTACAAACTCTTTTATGCGTTCCAAAATTTGGTTTTTCTTTTGGCTTGTTACTACAGCCGGTATCCTCTATCTGCTTTCTATTCCGATTGGCCCGCTTCCTGCGGTGGGTTC
>JBHJOO010000068.1:0-7141 GCA_050329675.1 Balneolaceae bacterium | reverse complement strand
TTTTGAGAGGTAGTAATGAGCGCATCGGTTTCGGGATAGATACCCGGATTGCTCACAAATTCTACATGACTTCCGTGTACCTGTTCAGCCAGTGCAAACCGGGAGTTGTCCAACCCGGTTGATTTTGCCAGCAAGTCCCTGTTATATTTTAATTCACTCTCCGGAACACCCGTATTTAGCCCAAGATTCAGCCCCGGAATTTGGCCCTCAGTGTTCACAAGAACATCATTTTTTTCAGTAAACCAGGCACTAACCGATTTGTATGGTTTGTATAAATACGGCTCTAAAATCTTCATTCTGTTTCTTTTTCTGCCAACTTCAGTTTTAACTGCTTTCTAACATAATCAATGGGAAATGGCCTGCCTGTCCATAATCGAAATGATTCGCTTCCCTGATATATTAACATCTCCATACCACCGATAGTAATAGTACCTGCCGATTCAGCCTGATGTAAAAACTTGGTTTTTTCTGGCCTGTAAATCAAATCATAGCAAATTGTATTTTCAAGATATTTTTCCTCCCCATCATTTACCGGTGATTTATTTATGTCCGGTTTCATGCCCAAAGGAGTTGCATTAACAATAATTGCCGCTTCGCCGGCATAGGATGTCCATTGTTCATAACCGGTTATAATACAATTTTTAAATTCATCTTTCCTTTGCCATTTCTCCGGATTCCGGCTTATCATCACAATTTCTGAACAATTCAGCTTATGTAATGCACGAACAACAGCATTGGCCGCACCACCTGTACCAAATACAATAGCACTGTTTCCATCAATTTTATCAATGTATTTTAAAAGTGGTTCCGAAAAGCCAAATACATCTGTGTTGAATCCAATGAGCTTGTTCTTTTTTTTTACAACTGTATTAATCGCCCCTGTTAATTTTGCTTCCGGATCAAGCATATCAACAAGTTCCATCATAACCCGTTTATACGGAATGGTAATATTACACCCCAAAAATGATTCCCTTTTCATCCATGAAACAAACATCCCGATTTCATCTATACTCATTTCCACAGCATAATACGTTGATTTGTACCCATAAAATTGATGGGCTGCATTGTGCATTACAGGTGACAAACTATGGCCAACCGGATTTCCGATTACCATAAAGTGATTACCCGGCGGGGGATTAGAGACAAAATCTTTGAAAGATATTGAAGAGTTCATAGTTTAAATTATCACCTGATTTACAGCAAAAAAAAATGCGTACCATTTGGCACGCATTTTAGTATAACTTGTATAAAGAAAAATCTCAACTAAACTGTTACTTCATTCTCCGTCTTGGAAACTTCCGTCTCTTCATCTTTGAACGTGTCAGATTCAGCGAGTTTTTTAAATGTTTCGAGGTCTTTTTTGATCTGCTCATCCAGTCCTTCTATAAAATTGGAAAGCTCTTCTTCAGGTTCTCCAAAAAAAGTCCGGTAATCCAAAGAAAAATCAACCCGGGTTCTGCTCCCGTTATTGAGAGGAGTGAAACGAATGGTTCCTGTTTGATTTAAATTACCGTTTATAGTGATCCAGGCAAACCGGGTGTTCCTGAGATTATCAATAATATTTGTTGTCCATTGATAATCCTCACCGCCAATTTCAGTCGTATATTCAAATGTCTGAGAATTAATCTTCTCAACATGGTCAATACGATCAAGAAATTTAGGAAAATAAACCGGATTGCAAAGTAATTCGTAAACTTTAGATAAGGGTAAATCTACTTCTATTCTTTCGTGCGCCATAGTTTGATTAGCTTCGAAATGATATGTTTATAATTCGGAATTGAGTAATTTTGAAATATGAATACAAATGATCCACAATGCAATAAATTTACGCATATTTTGATTAAGCTTCAATCAATCCTTTAAATATATTTTTCTTTTAGCTTATCAAACGTTTAAACTGCCAAATCTGTTCTCTTCTCAAAACTTTAAATGTTTATCTTTCGAAGATCCGAAATCAATTTTATATCTGTTACAATTTATGGGTCCTGGCCGTACATTTTCTATTTTAATTCTTGCATGTTTGATATCATTATTTGCTATTCCAAACCCGCTCCACGCTCAGGAAAGTTTGAAAATCAACGGTTTTATTCAAAATTATAATGCTTTCCAAACCACTCAGGAAAACGAACTTCTTGCCGGGCGGAACCGTTTAAGATTTACCCTGAGCCGTGCACTGCCCGTCGGTTCTGCAACATTCGAATCAGATATTATTCACAGGTATAATGATGGTGACAATGATGTGGAAATTAGATTAAGAGAGGCTTATCTGGAATGGTTTTTTGATAAATCGGACCTGAGAATCGGCCTGCAAAACATAATCTGGGGTAAGACAGATGCTGGTTTTGTAACAGATATTCTTTCTCCAGTAGATCTGCGTGAATTCCTTGCCGTGGATATCAACGACATCCGCCTTGGTGTTGTTTCAGCCAATTTTACCCGATACTTTGGCAGTAATTTTCTTCAGGTGATTGCGGCCCCTGCCATTCAGCCCGATTTAATACCCCAGCCCGATTCCAGATGGTTCCCGGTTCCTTCAATCGCATCACCCATACCTGTTAATTTTACAACCGGTATTGACCGCAATACCGTTGATGATGTTCAGGGAGCTGTTCGCTACGCCATGCGGTCAAACATTCGTTTCGATCTGGATTTTATGGCAATGTACTGGACTCACCCCACCCCCTCCTATGGATTGTTTCTGAATATCATTGATCTCCAGCAGGGGCCTAATATCAATCTGCGCGAAACATACAATCCATCGCCGATGGCCGGTTATTCTTTTGAATGGAGGGTGGATGGGAGCTGGATTATTAAATCGGAAGCGCTTTATGTACAGGAAAAATTATTTAACTACCTGCCAGTATCTGCTGACCTGCTGGAAGGTGCACTTTCAAATCCGTTACAGGCTATTCAGGTTTTACAGCAATTTGAACCCCGCGATGACGGTTTTCTCATCGAAAGGCCATGGCTTCAAACCATGCTTGGAGTTCAAACCGAAATAAGTGGTTTTACCATTAGCGGGCAGGGATATCTCGAAACAATCTTTAATTTCGAAGACCGGATTTTACAAAGAAGAATTTTTCCTTTTACTACCGGCCTTATTCAAAAATCATTTTTTCGTGAACGTTTGAATTTGTTATCGCTCACCAGGTATAATATTTATGCTGATGATTTCTGGGTTCAGTTTCAGGGAAACTATGATGTTGCAGACGGAATCGAATTTGCTCTTGGCACCAATCTTTTTGGCGGTCCCTCTCCGCCTCCGATTTTTGGCCATTTTACCTTCAACCAGTTCCGGCAAAACAGCTTTGTTTTTGCAAGGGTTACAACGTATTGGTAAGAAATATTTGACCCTTTTCACACTACAGCTGATAAATTCAATGCTGCAGGATATGCCTATTAAATAAAATGAATGTTTATCTTGATAAACAGGTTTGTCAAAGCTGAATAAAGAGTTTATAGTTGGAAAAATTTGGCCTTTACATACTATCCCGTCCCGGAACGATGATCTCTCTTGTTGTTCTTGTTGCACTTGCTGCTGTATATCCGGCAATGCAAATACGCACAGATTTTAATCTGGAGGGATTTTATCCGAAGAATGATCTTGTAATAAAGGATTATCAGATTCTTGAAGAAGAATTTGGGCGGGATGACAATACTATATTAATTGGTGTATCTGATCCAAACCTGATCAGTGTCCCGGTTCTTCTCAACCTTCGATCCATTACTGATTCACTTCAAACCATTCCCCACATCAATTCTGTAAGAAGTCTCTGGTCGGCAACTGAGATTCGAAGCTCAGGCGCTGATCTGACTTTTGACGAATATCTGACGGAAAGCCGGTTAAATGCCGATTCACTGAAGCAAATCAGGGAACGACTGGCTGATGATCCTTTTCTCAGAGGGGTTTTCATCAGTGATGATTTCAAATCAACATCCATTGTTATTGAGATTAAGGAAAATGAAAATACTTATCCAAACCGAAATGTAATCATCAGCGAGATTAACAGAATTCTGAATCAGTTCAATACCGGAAATGAATTCCATATTTCAGGTATTCCCTATTTCAGAAACCAGTATGTAAACATGCTTAATGAGGAGATTGTTGTTTACATAGCCATTTCCTCGTTTTTGATAATTTCTTTACTTCTGTATCTGTATCGCAGTTTGTGGGGAGTACTATTTCCAATGATTATTGTCTGGATCACGCTGCTTTTAACGATTGCAGTCATGTATCTCACCGGAGGCCACCTTGAAATTATGAGCAGTACGATTGCCCCTATTCTGTTATGCGTAGGTGTTGCCGATGCCATTCACATGATATCCAAGTATGACGATAACAGGGAACACGGAATACCGAAACGGCGGTCTATCATTGAAATGCTTAAAACGCTGGGAAGTGCTACGTTTCTCACCAGTTTAACAACGGCTATCGGCTTTGCTACATTAATAAGCAGCAGTGTGGTGCCTATGCAGCGCTTTGGAATCTATACGGCCGCCGGTGTTCTTATTGCTTACCTGATAACGATTATTTTCCTGCCTGCAGCTCTTTCAAAATCAAAAAAGAAAAAAGTTTTCAATGAAAATGGAAGTGCTCTTTACAAGAAACTCTATGACGTTTTATTAAAAGTAAGTGCCCTGAACAGGAAATACTATAAACGAATTGTAACGGGAACTCTTCTTTTAACCGCAGGTTTTGGATTTGGAATATTTTATCTGAATGTGGACGGACAGATTTTTGATGACATAGATGAAGAAACTGAAATTATGCGTGACAGTCGTTTTTTTAGTGAAAATCTCTCGCCCCAGTTTCCAATGGAATTTATTATCAACAGTGGCTATGCAGATGGGGTTTTGAATGCATCACTGCTGAATCGTCTTTCAGACTTTGAACATTTCCTCGTGGAGTTTCCCGAGATACACAAGGTTATCGGTTTTCATACACTCATAAGTCAGGTTCATCAAACAATGCGGCCCGATTTGGATGAATACCTGCCGGCAGATGATGATGCTATTGCACAATATTCACTATTGCTCGAAATTAATGGGGGTGATGAGATCAACAGATTTGTTAATTTTGATTTCAGCACTCTCCGGGTTACGGCTTTCGTTGAAGATGCCGGTTCGGGCAGAATAAATGAGATCAGGGATGATATTAACCTCTGGTTAAATGATAAATTTCCGGATGAAACATTTACAATCACTGGGACAACGATACTAAGTGCCGATTTGACAGAAAAAATTGTGTACTCGCTTGCCTGGAGTATCATACTTGCCATCATTGCCATCTCTTTTATTATGGCTCTGCTGTTCCGGAATTTCAGACTCGTTATTATTTCATTGATTCCAAATCTTTTGCCACTGGTTGTTATCGGAGGGGTGATGGGATATATGGGAATAGCGATAAAACCCTCTACGGCAGTTATATTTACCATTTCACTTGGTATAGCCATTGATGATTCAATTCATTATCTGGCACGTTTTCGTATCGAATACCTCAGGAGAAAAACAATGTTTCCCGCACTTTCTGTAACAACTGTTAAAACCGGAAGAGCAATTATTATAACAAGCCTTATACTCATCGCGGGTTTTGGGTCGCTGATCAGCAGTTCATTCACATCAACTGCAATGATGGGTTTATTGGTATGTATTACAATCGGAGCAGCTCTGATCGCAGATTTGCTGTTACTGCCCTCTCTTTTCTACTGGCTTAAACCAAATCTGAAAATTGGGAAAAACGGGAAGCAAGATCTTCAACCAGTTCGGAATGAATCTCCGAAGTCTGTTTTAGAGCATCTAACCGGATAATTCTTTCTTCCTGTTCAGCCAGTTTTTCATATCCGGATATAACTTTTTCAAAAAATGGATACCCCGAACTCTCCATTCGGTCATCCGATTCCCCTTTCCTTCTTTTCCAGGCTTCTTCAAAAGGAATCGCTAAATAATACGTTACATCCGGTTTCAGCCCATGGGAAGCTATTTCGTTGAGAAGGTGAATTTTTTCTATTTCCACCGACTGCCTGCCGTACCCCTGATAAGCTGTTGTTGAGTCATAGAAGCGATCTAAAATCACAACCATGCCCTGACTAAATAACGGAATAACTTTTTCAGCAACCAATTGGGATCGTGCTGAAGAAAAGAGCAGCAGTTCTGTTGCCGGGTCAATTTCACTGCTGGCATTAAGTAACAATTCCCTGATTTGTTCAGA
Organism: Balneolaceae bacterium; assembly: GCA_050329675.1. Taxonomy (GTDB): domain Bacteria; phylum Bacteroidota; class Rhodothermia; order Balneolales; family Balneolaceae; genus CAYVBJ01. The sequence goes on along the minus strand of JBHJOO010000068.1, from coordinate 933 downwards.
AATATTTACCCCGCCCGGCTCACGAAAAACATTACATTTGAAATTTTTCTTCCTCAGCAGCTTTTGCAGCATTTCAATCTGGGTAGATTTACCACATCCGTCAATACCTTCAAATGTAATCAGCAAGATATTCTAATCATCTAAATTAAAATTATAGCGGTCGATAAGATCAATGGGCTCCTTTGGGATAACGATTCCGAGAGCAATATAAACAAGCAAAAAACTTCCGTAGCCAAGTAAAAAGGCGACTGCAAAAATGATTCGGACAATTGTAGAACTTACGCCAAAATATTTGGCAATACCTCCACATACACCAAAAATCTTCTTATCGGTTCTTGATTTGAACAATTTCTTTTTTTGTGCTAATGCATAAGCTTCAAGTTCTTTCTTCTTGAAAGATGATCTTCCGGAGTCGGTTTTTGATCTTCCGGATTCATCAATATTTAAAAAATCGTCAAGTTTATCTTTTGTAGAATATGTTGATGAAGGGCTTGAAACGGATGCATAATTGTAATTTACTGGTGAATCAAGACTTAAGCTCTTTGTTTTTTTATTGGATTTGTCACCTGTCAAATAACCAAAACCTGCAAGAACCACCAAAACACCCCCGATAACCGGAAGTATATTTAACAAGCCTGACAATTCAATAGCAGGTGAAATTCCAAACAAACTTCCTGCTATCGACTGGCCCATTACACCAGCAACCACAAAAAGCATAACCAGCCCGGTTATTGTTGAAAAATTCCAGATGCTTTTTTCCTGTTTTTTTTCCTCTTCAAGAAAATCTTCAAGCGTGGAACGAAGTTCCCGGTCATCCACCTCGATTGAATTCGAATATACTTTTTTTGTTTTTTCAGCCATAATTTATTCCTCCTAATATTTTATTACGAATAGGAAGCCTTATAGTTTCACACTTAAAATTAATCAATTTAC
>JBHJOO010000082.1:0-6178 GCA_050329675.1 Balneolaceae bacterium | reverse complement strand
CTCAAACAGGGGAAGAAATTACGATCCCGGCACAAAACAAAGTCGTGTTTAGTGCATATAAAAAATTGAGCGGCCATGTAAATCAACCTTATGCAGGCATGGAACCTCAAATTCTGCATGAACCGGATACAGAAGATGAATCTGCAGCAAAACCAAGTGGAGAAGGGATTGCTCTATCCGGCTCACTAATTAATAAAATACAGAAATCGGAATCTGAAGATTCTGAAAATGATAATGATTTACTCATTGAGAGGCCCCATCCCGGCTTCAAAAAAGAAAAAAAGGAGCTTGAAGATTTTATTATTCAGGAACCGGAAAAAGGCCTTCATGAACGGAAGCCTGTAAAAAGACAAAAGAGGAGAGAACCATATCAATGGTCTTATTCAGCCGTTATATTATTTTTTATCGTTGTTATAGCAGCCATTTATTATTTTGTAAACAGGGCTGCACGGATAGATGTCGTTGTATCACCGGAGCCCGATCCGCCTGCAATAGAACAAATTGACCCGGTTGTACCGGAAACACCGGATGAACCAGAACCAGATGAACCAGAACCGTGGGCTGAACCTGAACCGGAAGTGCCTGTTCGTGTCACTGTTGAAAGCGGGCAAACTCTTTGGACCCTGGCAGAATCCCGGGTGGGGAATCCTTATTTATGGCCGCTTATTTATGAAATGAATAAAGCAGATATTGATAATCCTAATCAAATAATTGCAGGATCTTCTCTTACATTACCGGTAATCGAAGATCCTGAAAATCTGACGGATCAGCAGCTTATTGATGTCGCAACCGGTTACATATCGGTTTACCAATGGGTACGGAGCCGGGAACCGGATGAGGCTAAATTTTTTTTATGGGCTGCCGGAGTATTTTCCATGGAAACAGTTCTGCAATTTGCTGATGAAGTGAATCCGGCAGATCTTGAATTTGCACAACGCCGTTAATCAAAACCAAGACGAAGGAGTTATTTATGATACGTCATATTGTAATGTGGAAATTGAAAAATGAAGCTCAGGGAGCAACCAAACAAAAAAATGCCGAGAAACTAAAACTCATATTAGAAGGATTGCGTGCCAATATTGACGAAATAAAAAATGTAGAGGTTGGCATCCAGATCAATGAAAAATCAGATGAAGCATATGACGTAGTTTTGATTTCCGATTTCGAAACAGAACTTGATTTTCAAATGTACACCCGGAGCCCGCATCACCAAAAAGCAATTAAATTTATTGAATCCGTTGTATCGGAAAGAAGGTATGTTGATTACCTTGTTGATCTTTAATCAGGAACGTATTAACCGATTCAGTATCCATCAGGTCCCGAAATTTTTTAAAGGAATTGAATTCGTTATGTCAACAACTGACAACTAACAACTGACAAAAACGACTTAACATTTTTAGGAGATAATCCATCTAACTACTTATTTTAGTGTCTGTAAGAAAACACCTCATTTTCTGGAAAAAACCAAATTTTTTTGCCATCCTTCTGCATAGATATGAGTTTGTTGACTGTCATGGAGTGAATTTTGGAGGATGAGTCTGATAAATGAACCGATTTGTTGAATATTTTGATCATTTTTGCCAAATCCGGACGTTTCTCTCCCATGAGAGTTGTGGATATGTGGATAATTTGGGGGATTGTGATCGATCAGGCTGCTTTTTGGCACTGCACCTGAGTACGCCGATGGCGTAGCAGCTCCCGACCGATCTTGTGCAGGTTGTAGGCGGTGATGGCAAGACCCACGTAGCGGGTGAAGTTCTCCCGGGTACGATCCGGGCAGCGGTCCAGCCCGCGATGCTCCAATTCGTTAATGTTCGACTCGACAGCGCTGTGTTTGTTTTTGAGCTTTTTGAAGGCCGGGGCCGATTCAAGGGCTTTTTCACTCTGGCTGCGTTTGCCTTTCTTGGGCATGATGACCTGCGGAATCCAAGCCTCAAGTTCCGCTTTATCGGCCATATCCGAGAAACCTTTATCCACACTCAGGCTCTGTATGGTGTATTTTTCCTTCAGCCGTTCGGCAACGGGCAGGGTCAATTCGTTGTCGGACTGGCCCTCAGCCAGCTGCCAGTCGACCATCAGGTGGTACTGATCGCTGGTGACCGCCAGGGACTTGCCAAACTCTACGCTGGGATTACGCTTGCCTTTTTTAATCAGCTCCGTCCAGGGCAGGAAAATCGAAAATACCTTCTCGGAGTGGGGGATCTTTTCCCCCTTGATCAGGCGCCGTTCCACCAGCTCGATGTGCTTGACAAGCATCTGATGGTAATAATCCAGTTGCACCAGCCGGGCCAGATCCACCGCATGGCCGGGGATGGCGTTCTGCCGGGCATAGCCGACTTTTTTCTCTAACGCCCGGGCTTTGCTCAGGTAGGCGCTCGTCGCCGTCCTGACCCGCTTTGTCTTGTTAGCCCCTCCCCCTGCACTGGTCTTGCCGACCACTCGCATCAGTCCCTTCAGGCTCCGCTTCCAGTGGTTACTCTTGCGCCAGCCTGGAATGGACAGGTTTTCGGCTATGTCGATGCATTTGCGGGCACTATCCCACAGCAGCCTGTAATCGGTGGGAAAATGCACGTCGGTCTCCACCACAAAGCTATCGGTTTTTAAGCGCAAGGCATCGGTCTCTTTTTTTTTGAACACCTGGTGGCCCGCCTCCACAATAATATCGTTTATCTCCCGCAGAAGCGACTCATCCAACAGCTTCACATTGTCATAAATATTCTGGTATTCATACAGTTTGCCTACCGAGAAGTCCGTCGGCAATACTCCCAGTATCCCCCGTAGCAGTGAATCGTAATTGGCCCGGTAGTGCAACTCATCATAAGAGATGTTCAGACAAAGACGAACCTGTCCCAGCACAAACATCTCCCACAGGCTCATCCCGCGTCGTCCGGTTTGCTTCTTGCCGGCGGTGATCTTTTCCGAGAGCAGATCAAAAATACGCCGGTTCCACTCCGGGTGGGTGTAGATGTATTGCAGGGCCTGCATCAGAGCGGCGATGTGAGCGCGGGTTTTTGTGGGAATTTCTACCTGGTCTATCGGGGTACAGCCCAGGCTCAGCTGAGCTTCGAATCGCTTGCGCATAAGAGGGAAAATAGATGATTTTTTTGGTTGAATCTGAACCCTGGAATATGCCTGCAGAGCACCACAGGGCAGGTTGGCTAAATATACCCCTTTTGATTCAAATCTGCCAAGACTAAAAAATAATGCTTAACAGTACCAAAACCTCTGTTTTTTTTGTTTTCTTACAGACACTATTTATTGAAATTTGCCTTATCCCCCGGTCGCCAGAAATTCACCTCATCCGGCCGGCGGCGGGCCGGGAAGTGAAACCAGTCGTTATCTGTGACGCCGGTGTAGAATTTTATACATATTTTGCTTTAGACTCAACTCCCCTCATAACTCCTCAATATCAATGGCTCCGATTTTGCCAAATCCTCCTGGTTGCGAATCGTAATTTCCAGTTCCCCGGTTCCATAATGGCCAACATTTCGAGTAATTCTTGTGGAGAGATTTTTCAATTTTGGCGGCAGAACCGGTTAATTCGGTTACGTTATTGCCTTGGAGATGGAAGAGTTTGATGTAGGAAATATTTAAATATTCTTATTTTAAATCAGATATGTGATCTGTTTAGATGTTTCCATTGATTTATTCTATCCATCAATTCTCGCATCCTGCCTATTAGTTCTTCAAATGTTAGGGAATCACCGTAAATCATGCTCTCCTGCATGTTTTTGTAATCATACCGCCTTTAAAAACGATGCTTTCAGCGTGCTTAAGCTCGAAAACGGATTGCAACACCAGTGTTACCCAAAAATCCTTTTCTACGGCTCTGGGTGGCAGATTTTCATTCGCGGCTACCTGTTCATATACCAGCTTTTTTCTCTCATCAACTATTCAATAAAAAATATTCTTTCTAAATCCGGTAATCTCTTTCCTTCACCATTCACTTCAATAACATCAGATTTCACTGTAAATGTATATTCGCCTGGTTCTGCGAAGGTAGTATCAGGCTCCCGGTCGTCCGGAAAAAATCTAACTGAGAATGGTTTAACTTTCCATACTCTTTCGAATTTATTACCGGCGTCTATTACATGGGTGCTTATAGCCGTAAAACAGCCGTCAGCTGATCCTTTTAAATTAACAACTTCACCATCCCTGAATACAATACCCCTTGCAAGTTGTGTACATCCACTGACCATTTCAACAGTTTGTGAACTGTTATTATGGATAGAATACGTTGCCGTAAATTCTCCATCACGACTGATTTGGTCTGGATCAATATTCAATTTAAATTCAAGATCATCAATTGAACGATTCGAAGCTTCATCTAACGTATCACAACCCGGCATAATTATACAGATGACAATGAAAATTCCGATTGTTGATCGTGTTTTTAGTTTCATAATGAATCTATTTTTTACTATCTATACACGTACAAGCCTCTATATACCTATTTAATTACCGGATTCTTTAGAAAAAAGCCGAATTTAGAAAAATCACTGTAGTTTCAGGTGTTTTTCCTTCCAATCATCTCAAATGACTACTACGAAATAATCAAAAAGAACGTTGTAGAAGTAAATGGTAATCTCTTATATTTAAAGTCTAAAATTTGAGACAGGGTACTAGCCGGCGTGGTGGAATTGGTAGACACGTTGGACTTAAAATCCAATGAGCATACAAATGCTCGTGCCGGTTCGAGTCCGGCCGCCGGTACTGAAAAAGAATTGGGACAAGAAATCACTTCAAATCCATTTATCATTTCGAAATGCAAGAGCCGGGCGAGAAGCCTGTCCCGCCGAACTCAAAAGAACTCCGTACACGAGCTGATGATATCTCTGATATTGAAATTGGGAAATGATCAGGTGAACCTGTTTGTCCGGCTAAATTCCGATGGTTTAAAAACAGGAAAAATCTCAAAAAAATTACTATGCCCAATTGAAAGAAAATCACTGAAATGTTATCTTTAAATTAAGCTCATCTGCAGATGTTTTCCGGAATAGTTTTGGAAACCGGACAATTGTTCTTCCTCTAAAAATATACGTTAACCTGTGCTTCTATCCATTGGGTTTGAGAAGTACTTGAGTTGCAAAAACGTTAACTGTATAACAAAACCGAGGAGGCAACTATGCAAAAAGCAAATCAGATCAACCGCATTAAAGTAAAGACTTGTGAGATTCGTGATGGATTGGACTCACGGGATATCAGCAATGCTGCCAGAAGCATCTCCCTGTATTATAAAGATGGTAAATTTTTGTTCCAGGGGTTTTTCACCCAGCCACTGGTAGGAAGGGTAAATTCGCTTGAAGGCCTTGAAAAAAAGGCTGAGATCTATTTCAGATCCATACGAATGATTGGAACCGGCCTTTTTCATGTAAGTCTGGTGGGCAAGGAAGACAAGATTCGGAAAATGTGTAAAGAATCAAACTTCTATACCTTACTGGACAGAACAGGTGCAACCATGGACAAAGACATCCGTTCCCGTTCCTTTATTGATATAGCCGAAAACAGGGATCATTGGGATGTTATTGCATCTGTGGATAAAGAAGCGTTTTACCTTTCAAACCGTGTGCAACTGAATGACAAGGAAACGCATATTCGCAATATTATCGTTGTAGGTGATCGCCTGCTCGGCCTGAACAAAGACCGGCAGGTGGTAATCGGACAATTAACACCGGATATCATAGAAAAACCGGATATATTGCTGAACGTTGAGCCGATGAAAGAGGTAAATAAACTCGGAAAAGTCCACCATCTTGAAACGGTACCGAATTCAGAGGATCTGTTCCTGGTGACAATCCGGAATACGGTTTATCAATTCAATATTTGGGGTGATATGACTCATTTTGACGTGCTGGAAGATGATGTCGATCATATTAATTCTATCGCGTTTAATCATACATCCTCTATCATGGCAACAAACCGAGGACTTTATGAGGTTAACGTTCAGGAAATGCCCAATATGGTGAGAGCAACCAGCCTTCCCCGCAGAATTGCAGGATCTAACCTGATGGGTGAATTCCAGTATGCCGGATACACTGAAGATCCTCAGATACTTGGTATTCATCCTGCAATCGGAGTATTCACCAAAACAAAAGAGAATCAGGTCTATTTCTTTTAAAAATCCGTATCGCCGGTGGAAACGAATGTCCGCCGGCGGTTTTTTTATTTTATTTTCAGT
>JBHJOO010000236.1:0-2687 GCA_050329675.1 Balneolaceae bacterium | reverse complement strand
TATTCAACTTGAAATTCAAATATTCTGTTTCACCTGAATCTAATTGCATGATTTATTTTTATTCTTATATAATTTAATGCAGAAATAATATATAGTTCCGGTTAACAGATTTATTTTTTTTAATGATTTAAAATTTGAGCTTTTATTGCTTTTTAATACAGACAGATAGCATCGTTCTTTTACATTCAAGACGTAATATTTACAATTTACTGAGAGTTTATAACTCTGTAAATATTATTTTTCATCGATACTAAACACACATAATGTTAGCATATAAAGTTACAACCCATCAAAATCATAAAACTAAAATATTGTTGCCTTTTCCTTATAGGCTTACTTATTTCAGAATCCCGTCTTATGGCTCAAGACAGGTATGAAGTTACCGGAGTCGTTCGTGACATTGAAACAGGGCTGACTATGCCAGGGGCGAATATTTGGGTGCCTGATGTGCGCAGAGGAATTAATACCAATACTGATGGAAGATTCAGGCTGGAACTCGAAAGAGGCAGATACGATATCATAGCATCATTTATTGGCTACGAACCGGATACACTTACAGTGGTGATTGAACCCGACAAGGTTTATGAGCTAAACTTTTATCTGAAACCAAGTGTGATTGAAGGGGATGAAGTTGTTGTATTTGGAGACCGGGTGGCGCAACGGGTCCGCGATTTGGCACGTTTAAGAAATGAGAGAAGAAAAAATCTGAATAATTACACGGTTACCGTTCACAAATTAGGCCTGGTTTATGAAACAAAACAGTCCCGAAAAAATATTTCTCCAAAACCTGATCCCGAAGAGGGTAAACTTCATTTACCGTCAGTTAAGACCCTGAGCCTGAATGGTTTTTCAAACCAGGAAGAGAGTGAAGTGATTGCATTTGCAGAAAGAGTGGTTGAACAGCTCTTTGTTACGCCCAAAACATACGGAGAAAAATTTATAGCCAGGAGGGCATCCGATAATTTTTTCTCTGAAAACGAAATTTTTTCAACAGGGGGAGGACCTCTGGATTTAAATGAAGAAAGGGTGGATTTAAATATTTTATCTGAAGTCGTTTCTGTTGTCGGCCCTATCTCGCAGCGTGCTCCCGAATTTTATTACCTGGATGATGAACCGGCCGGTGATAACTGGCCGGAAGGCACTACAAAAATTATTGTAACGCCGAAATCATCACAAAGGCCCCTGTTCGAAGGTGTTGTTTTTATTGATGACAACACCGATAAAGTGATTGGTATGGACCTGAAAATGAATAGCGCAGGTAATGTATTCACAGGTGTCTACTCATTATCAGATTTTCATTATATCCAGCAGTACAAAAATATTGATGACTTCTGGCTTCCTTCAAGAACAGAAATTGAGGGCCGGATTGGAGTTATCGGGTTTAAGAGTGATTTTATATACCGTGACAGATGGGTCTATGCCGATTATAAAATTAATCAGGAATCTTTCTCCAGAGGAAACATCCCTCTCTCCGGGGCAATTGTGGAAAAAGAAGCAGGCAAGCGCGATGATGACTTTTGGAAACAGGCGGAAGAAAAATTTATCGATGAAAAAGATGGGGAAGAGATAGAGAAAGCGAGGGCATACAAAGAAGAGCGCTTTTTAGTCAATTTTTTTATGGGAGCTTTTCAGACCTATTACCAGGCACCAACCTTTATTGAAAACTCCTATTTCACGAATGTTTCTGATTTTTATCGATTTAACAGGGTTGAAGGCCACTTTTTAGGAGTTGGGCTAAGAACACCTGCGGCCATAGATAATTTTGCATATAAAGGTGCAGCAGGATATGCCACGAAAGCAAATGACTGGAGATACTATCTGGAAGCTTCTCAGTTTATTGGAAATACGCCTCTCGCCGTTGAAGGCGGCGTTTTTAAAAAACTGGCCATACAATTTGCCGATTATCCGCATACAACAGGCCCTCTTAATATTGACGAATTCAGATATACCCTTACTGCCGGTTTGGCAAGCTACGATCCCCGGAATTATTTTGAAAGGGATGGAATCCAGGCCGGCCTTCGTTTGCAGTTCCGGGATGGCTTCTTTTTGAGGGCAAATTATTTGCGTGAGGAACAATCCTTTCTGCCTGTGGTTGCATCAAACTCTTTTTTCAACAATTCAATCACTGATGATGATTTTGTTCCTAATCTGAACCCACAGGTTGGAATAACGCCTGGAAGAATTACTTCGGATGATGAACTGGAAGGCTTCACGCCGGGAAAGTTTTCCGGGTTTGAATTTCATCTGCAATATGATAACCGCCAATACCGCACCAATGGAATATTCAGAAACTATCTGCTCAGACGTTTTGGGTGGTTTACCGATCATTTGATTCATTGGTCTGATCCGGGGTTTGGAACAAATAGAAACGAAGGTTTTAATTTCCTGAAATACAGAAGTTCTGCCGGTATAAGAGTCCCCCTGTTTGCGTCACACTTTTTACTAACCGAGGTGTTCATTGGGGGATCTGACAATCCGCTGCCGGCACAAATGCAATTTTCCAACAATGGCTTTTATATCGAAGACTATATTCGCCGGCGCCCCTTTTTATCACTCGGTTTTAATGAAGCAATCGGGAACAGGGTAAGTGCTGCAAGAGTCGATTACGATTTGGGCACCGGATTCGTACGATTATTCCCATTCAGTGCAATCAGCCAAAGCGGAATAAGACTGCGTGTCTGGGGTTC
>JBHJOO010000566.1:0-2786 GCA_050329675.1 Balneolaceae bacterium | reverse complement strand
TAAAAAAAGAGCATTTCATGTGATGAAATGCTCTTTTGTAGTGGAGTGTTGAATGTGCTGTCGGGATTAACCGAGGAATCCGAGTACGGACTGCGGGCTTGTATTGGCCTGCGCCAGGGCGGAGGTAGCCGTCTGCTGCAATATCTGCAATCGGATAGACTCGCTTTGAACCTTGGCAAAGTCAGCATCCTGGATACGGCTTCGGGCTGCGCTGTTACTGTTGATTGCCTGATCCAGGTTCTCTTCGCGTATGGAAAGCTTGGTCTGATCGATACCAACCTGATTGAACTGTCCGGCCAGGGTTTCGATACTTGTATCGATAATATCGATAAGCGCATTAAATGTTGTAGCGTCTGTTGAATCAAGAGCTGTAATACCGGCATCCATAGCAAGAGTTGTGGAATTCGTCTGATTTAAAGTAACTGCAAGGGTGTCGCCACTGGTCTCACCTACCTGGAAAGTCAGTGTTACATCACCGGCACCATCATCGAGCAACTGAATACCCTGGAAAGTTGTTGATCCGGCTATTTCATTGATTTCACCTTGAAGAGCTACAATCTGATCTTCAATAAAACCTCTTTCCGTTGCGCCAAGGGTATCATTGGCACCCTGAACGGCTTTAGCTTTGATGTCTACCAATATATCCATGATAGAATTCAAGCCGGTTTCGGCAATATCCAGCACCGATTTGGCATCACCGACATTACGGACAGCTTGTTCCAGGCCCTGAATACGGCTTGTCAGTTTGGAAGCAATAGAAAATCCGGCTGCATCATCTTCGGCCCGGTTAATTCTCAGGCCGGTAGAGAGCTGAAGTTGTGTATCCCCGAGTTTGCTGTTGATTTTATTCAGCGAACTCTGGCCCTGCAATGCCTGCAGGTTCGTGTTAATTTGACTGATGTTTGACATAATGAGTTACCTCGTTTGATTTTTGATTGTGCATGAATGATATACATGTAAAGCACTTATCGAAGAGGATGAACCGATTCTTAAATTTTTTTTGAAAATTTTCATAGAAGGTAAGCTCAGCTTACAGTTTTTCTCTCAAACGGGTAAGATCTTTCACAGGAAAATTACATGTAAAGTTTTTACAGAGATAAACAGCAGGAGTTGTTTCAATTTTATGATCAGCCGTATAGGGCGCCATTTTTGATAATTGTTTTCTGTTTTTGTCCGTTTTAATATGAATGGAGGGTTCTACAAGAGGTTTTTCACTAATCACATTCAGAAACTGTTTCAGGTTTTCATCTTGTTTTTCTTGTGTAAGTACAATTTCAAAAGAGTGTCCTTCTGCAATGAACAAAGCCTGTAATGCATGAGTAAACCCGGAAGGTGAATGATTGATCTGATTCGCAAAAGCCTGGAAATCCAGAAGTGCTTTTCGCTCAAGACTGGTGTCACCCGTAAGGCGTGACAACCGTAAACTATTCATAATTTGTACAGAGTTCGAGGAGGGCAGGGCACCGTCATAAATCTCTTTTTGCCTGCCCAGCAGTTCGTCACTATTCTTATGAGTGAAGAAATATCCGCCATAATCTTTATCTCTGAAATTCTCTTCAAATACTCCGTGTAAAGTAATTGCAAGCTCAAGATAGTTGATCTTAAATGTAGCCAGATAAAGTTCAATTAATCCCCAGATACAAAACGCATAGTCATCTGCCATACCTTCAATACCGGCATCTCCGTTCTTGTAGCGATGCAGAAGATTGCCATTTTCAGTCATCAATCTGGCCTGTAAAAATGCCCACGCTTTTTCTGCCAGGGTTATCAATTGCTGATCCTGAAAAGCCGAACCGGCACGGGACAGGGAAGCAATAATCAGCCCGTTCCAGTCAGTCAGAATTTTGTCATCCAGAAGCGGTCGGATTCGCTGTTCTCTGGTTTTTTCCAGTTTTTTCAGGATGTTGGATATTTTTATATCATTTGATGCAGGGGCATCAGATAAATATGGGATATTATTCCCTGTGTTTTGGCCGGTTGCTTCATCTCTGAAATTACCTTCTTTTTGAAAATTATAAAGCTTCAGAAAATGTTCGGCTTCATCAGATGATAGAATATTCCTGATTTCGTCAACTGACCATACATAAAACTTGCCTTCTTCACCATCGCTATCGGCATCTTCTGCAGAATAAAACCCGCCTTCTTCAGAAAGAAGGTGTTTTTTCAGATAACCCGTAATTTCATAAACGGTATTTTTAAAAAGTGCATTTTTCGAATGCTGCCACCCGAGTGTATAAGCTTGAATCAGCATAGCCTGATCGTAAAGCATTTTTTCAAAATGAGGAAGCAGCCAGTGGCGGTCGGTCGAGTATCTGTGAAAACCACATCCAATATGATCATAAATACCTCCGTACCTCATCTGCTTAAGAGTGTGCTGGCTCATTTCCAGGGCATCTTCATTTCGCATTGTCTTACTGAAATGCATCAGAAAAATAAGAGTATGAGGTGATGGAAATTTTGGTGCTGTTCCAAAACCGCCGTATTCCTGATCGTATCTGTTTTTTAATTCGAGGAAGGCTTTTTCAGTGATATTATCATCCGTTTTGCTGCCGGATTTTGTGAGCTCAAGTGTTTTGGAGAAACTATCAAGAATTTTTCCGGTTGATTCCTCAATTTGATCCCGCCTGTTTTTCCAGGCCTGTTCTATTTGAGGTATCAAATCAAGCATTCCCATGCGGTTATGCATGGTTTCTTTTGGGATATAGGTAGCGGCAAAAAATGGTTTTTTTTCCGGTGTCATAAGAATGGTAAGAGGCCATCCGCCCTGCCCGGTTAACATCTGGCAG
>JBHJOO010000525.1:0-9063 GCA_050329675.1 Balneolaceae bacterium | reverse complement strand
AGACCTGAATATTTACCACGCCGGGGCGCGGATGTATGATCCGGTCATCGGCCGCTTCACCAGCCAGGACCGGTTTAAGGAGAAGTATCCTTCGATGAGTCCGTATCAGTATGCGGCGCTAAATCCGATTTTGTTTGTGGATGTGAATGGGGATAGCATAAATGTTGCAAGCATACAAAAATTTGATAGAGAGAATGGAACGAACATTTTAGGTGCTATTACTTCTGATTTGGAAGCTGCCACAGGATTGACTTTATCTGTAACAGATAATGGACAATTAATTTTTGATACTGACAAGGATGGAAATGCAATTGTAGCAACTGATCAAAATGGTAATACTATAGGGAGTGGTGAAGCCAGAAATAGATTAACCTCAGCAATATCTACTACAAAACAGGCATTTGCTACAATTACTAAGGGTAGCAGTTCTGTACCAGGTACAGGTTCACCATTAATTCGATTAAATCCAGATCAGATAAATAGTTTTATTGATGGGACGAGTAGTGGATTAGATTCTAGAACTTTAGGCTTTGGATTTACATTTTTACATGAGGTTTTACATTCTAATGTGGGTATTAGTGCTCGTGATGATCAATCTCGTTTTGGAGCTACTGGGCCGGTAGTTGATATAATGAATACGATACGATCTGAATTAGGTGGCAATTTTGGACAGCGAAGATCCTATATTGGGCTCCGCTTAAGTCCAAATGGTCCAGCTTTTTTGCCGTTTGATGCAAACTCGTTTAATAGACTGGAACGTGGTTTGATACCTTCTCCGGGTTCGAAATTCATAAAAATTTCAAATTAGATGGAAAGACAAGTATTATTAGTATCGATATTAATAATCACATTGCTTGTGAATTGTGGGTTTAAAAATAACATCAGTATAGAAAAAAAGTACCGCGAGGCTTTTAACCATATAAAAAATAGTGATAGTTCACTCAGTTATTTTAACGAGAATTTTGATAGTAATATTGAATGCATCAAAGTCTCTGATCAAATAGTTTTTATGGAAATAGCCAATTTTTTTGATTTTTTTAAGCAAAGGCTTCATCATATGAGTGATATTGAAGTTTTGGATTCACTAGAGGCAATTGATAAAAACAGATATTTTGAGTCATATACCAACAGAACTCTCACAATGCTGTCTGATTGCAAAGAAATAAAAGCACTGTTGTTTTTCACCAAACCATTCGATGATAAATTACTTGCTGAACTATTTGTAGTTGATAAAAACCAAGAAGTGCTAAAATATGATGATTTAACTTTGTTCAATGAAAGTCTTATGTATCTTTTCTTTTTTGATGATACTGAATCAATCAAGGAGGTGGTTACCACGAATATTATTTATAACTAAGTACTCAATTTACTGAATTTTAGGACTAAGAATATTGGGGATCAGATCTAAAACGAAATTGAAAGAAATGCCAGATGTCATTTAGTTTTAAAATTTTCTTCAGTTAAAGTCATTATTGCACAAACTGAGTATGCCCCGATAAAGAGTAAAGACCATTTTGGATACCAATTCTCGGAGGTAACTAATATGAAAACTCCCGCCCTTTTTCTACTTTCGGGTATGTTCCTGTTTTTAGCCCATACCGCAGCCATGGCGTGCAGCCTCAACCCCACGGCAAAGATCGTGACCGACCCGGAGGGGACGGTGTTTTACCACAGTGATCCCGTCGTATTCGACGGCACCACCAGCACCGCAAACTGCGGCTCAATAGACCAGTACCGCTGGCAGATCGACGATGTAACCGTCTCCTGGAGTTCGGCCTGGTCGCACACCTTTAATCTGGCAAGCGGCGAGAGCGAGCGGGTGTTTAAGGTGCAGCTTCGCGTGCGAAATTCGGCGGGCAAGTACGGCTACAAAACGATTTACGTACCCGTAACCCGCAATAACAAAAGCCTGTATTACCTGACCGACCACCTCGGCTCCGTCCGCGTAACCGTAAACGAACAGGGCGATCCGGTGGGGTGGGATGACTATTATCCTTTTGGCCTTCAGATGCCGGGAAGAACGCAGAATGCGTCGAACCCGAATGATGACGTGAAGTTCACCGGCTACGAACTCGAACAGCAGGGAGACCTGAATATTTACCACGCCGGGGCGCGGATGTATGATCCGGTCATCGGCCGCTTCACCAGCCAGGACCGGTTTAAGGAGAAGTATCCTTCAATGAGTCCGTACCAGTATGCGGCGTTGAATCCAATCCTATTTATTGATGTGAATGGGGATAGTGTTTGGGTAGTAACAAATGAAGAAACCATGACCCATACGGTACATTTTCAGGGTAAAGTATTTAATAATTCAAATGTGAACATCAGTGCCAATCAATTGGAGGAATTAAAAGAAGCTGTAGCTTCTGGCTTACTGGAAAGTTTTTCCGGAGATCTATCAGATGGATTTTCATTGGAAATGTCAGTAGAACTTGACGTGGTATCCGGCATGGACCAGATTAACGATTCTGATCATGTGATTGCCATTACCAACCTTGACATTCAATCACAGTTAGCGGGAGATTTTGTTCCTGGAATGGTAAATGAAATTGGAGGTAAAGTCATTTATTTGAACCAAAGGAGTTTTGAGGGGAATAATATAGATTTTAATGGTATAGTCAGAACAGCTATTCATGAAGGTGGTCATACTTTAGGTCTGGAACATACAAGAGGTATCTTTAATTTGTTTAATTTGATGAGAGCTAGTGGTTCTGGACGTAATATTAATAATTCTCAAAGAAATACAATTATCAGGAACAGAGATTCCTTAAATCGAGGGACTAATAGATTTGGGCGAATTTTATTGCCGCCTCCAACACAATAATACAGCAAAGGAAAAATTATGAAAAAATATATAATACTCTTCATAGCATTCATAATTTTAATTACAACTCTGTACTTTGCATTCAATCGTAACCTGACGATTGATATAGACAACAACTCTAGGATTGGTTTGAGCAGTAATCCAATCTACGACCCTGTTGATATTACGGTTTACCTAAATGAAGAAGTTATTTTCAGTGACATAGTTAGGGTGGATATTTTAAATGCGAAATTCAATAGGTATATCATTGAAGAAAAATCACGGTTTGGATATAATATTATTGAAGTCTATTCCGATAAAGCTAAAGCATACAATGAATATGGAGGGTATTTTATTTTCAATAAAAATTTATGTATATCTTTCAGTACAAGTATGAGAGGAGATTATTATGGGTTTTTGATTTACCCAGGACAATGTTAAAAACTATATTTAAATTGTTTGTACAAATTTGAAAAAATCCAATCTTTCTGAAAGTAGCATTTTCCGATTTTATTGTCTGAATTAAAAGCCTGCTTACAAAACTTCATCGCAACCATTCAATTCACGCCTATGGAAATCGTCATTATCCAAAGTGATCCAGTGGTCTTTGACGGCACCACCAGCACCGCAAACTGCGGCTCAATAGACCAGTACCGCTGGCAAATCGACGATGTGACCGTCTCGTGGAGTTCGGTCTATTCGCACACCTTTAATCTGGCAAGCGGGGAGAGCGAGCGGGTGTTTAAGGTGCAACTCCGCGTGCGCAACACCGCCGGCAAGTACGGCTACAAAACGATTTACGTAACCGTAACCCGAAACAACAAGAGCCTGTATTATTTAACCGATCATTTAGGCTCCGTCCGCGTAACGGTCAACGAACAAGGCGATCCGGTGGGGTGGGACGACTACTACCCGTTCGGCCTTGCGGAACCTGTCCCGAAAACTTTCGGGATGCCGGGACGTACCCAAAACACTTCCAACCCGAATGATGATGTGAAGTTCACCGGCTACGAGTTGGAACAGCAGGGCGATTTGGGAATTTATCACGCCGGGGCGAGAATGTACGACCCGGTGGTTGGGAGATTTATGCAAAGAGACCCATTTTATGGGCTTTATCCGGGCACTTCTGCTTATGTTTATGCCTTAAATAATCCTTTGATTTTTATAGATCCGGATGGAAAAAGAGTTGTTTTCAGATCAAGGGAAGAGGCTGAATATCTTGTTTCTGATTTGAATTCAATTTTCAATCGTGTATTTGGCTTTGAAAATGCTTTTTCGGTTGTTCAGGAGACAAGAACCGAAGAAGTTGATGGTGAAAAGGTGGAAGTGGATATTTTTAGAATTGTAGGGAATGAAGATTTTGATTGGAATACCAATGAACATACCCAGGCCCTACAGGAAGTTCTGGCTGTGGATCATGATATTTATGGGAGTCTAAGTGGGGATGGAGAATTGTTAACTGGACATCGTGGGGGGCGTGTGTTATCTGAATCGGCGTTCGAATTGTCGTATTTATTACCACTTGATGGAGAACAAGGTACCGTAGGATTTGCATCTAATCCGCCTAATCATTCACTTGGAGGTGTTGCATTGCATGAGATGCTTTATCACCTTCATCCTCAGGGGGTTTTAGATGATCAGCGCAGTGTAACTTTTAGAGGTGGCGGAGTGAGTGTGACTGCCCGAGGACCAAATATTATGCGGGCAAGATTCCAGCTAAGAAGAGGCAGTGTACATGGGCCGGGGAACAGAGCCAGGAGGATACCATACAATGGAAATAATTAAAAATTCAATTTTTTATACCGTCTTGTTGTTTTTTTCTGTTGAAGGATGCATCGAAAAAAGATCGGAACCAGTTGAGGAAGAAAAGCCATCGTACAGGGTGTTTTATCCGAACATAAATACTACTGCTGATGGCGTATTAGATTTGAGTTTGGAAAGAATGCATCACGGAAGTTCACTTGTCAACAAGGTAGTGAATGGAGATACTCTTATTATTTTCGATATACAGGTTGATTACAAACCAGAAGAAAAAATTTTAACTGCACAATCCTGGCAAATACCGGTTCCTTCAACTTTAGAGGAACTTAAAAAATATTTATGGGAAGAATACTGGGTTTTTATAATTGGTTATGGGAATTTAACAGATAAAAATATAGAAGACGCAATTGCACTCCGTAATGCAAGAACAGGTGAATTTTTTGTTGGGTTTTATGAACGGGAAATCATTGAAGATTCAATAAAAGCTTCTCTTACGATTAATTATTCTTACAGAAATATGTAGATTTTTAAAGGAATACCCAAATGCGTCTTTTGCTTTTGCAGGTTCACGAAGCATTGATACTTATACTAAAAGGGTTGAACCATTTAGTAATAATCAGAGGTACCGAATCTATAGAGAGTTGCTAATACGATATGTAGGGGAGAATACTTTCGAACACATTACATATGAAAATGTAAGTGGGTATTTATTGCTAAACAAATCGATTGAAGACATGGATAAAAAAAGAAATGAAATAGAACTCAGCTTTAGGAACACATATGATAAACTTTTAAATATTGAAATTGATGGATAATTTAGATATTAAAAAATTTTGTACAACATGAAAATAAGGCTAGTTCGCTGTAGTAGCCCATTGAACTCTAGTTATCTTTGTTTTATGACAAGGATGAATCGATTACTGAATTCAACTTCGATAGTACGAATTCGGTCATTATTATTTCCCATCTGGAAAGGTAAGGTGAATTATACTACAAATCTCTACCATCTAATGAATGCAAAAAAAATGAATGGATTGGGGAATAACAAAGTAGCAAAGCATACTGGATGAATACCTATAAATTCGGATAAAAATTTAACTAATGGCGGATGGTTTTATTTAAACAATCAAAAATTATTTTTCTTAATATGGTTTTGGTCTGAAAACATAACAGTTTTGAATATTTAAATTTCCCGATATTTAGAACTACTCTACTGGGCTGAATTCCTATCCCATCACATTCATCAGTTCAAACATTGGCAGATACATTGCAACTATCAAGAATCCAATTATCAGTCCAAGGATGATAATTAAGAGGGGTTCCAAAATGGAGGTGAGACTGTCGACTTTCAGGTCTACCTCTTCACTAAAGTGATCCGACACATGTAATAGCATTCGATCCAATTCCGCAGTTTCTTCACCTACGGTTATCATTTGTAGTACGATCGGGGGAAAAATCCTGCTTCTTTTTACTGCCTTTCCAAGACTGCCTCCTTTTTTTACGGCACGCAATATATCTTCAGTGGCCCTTTTTACAAGTAAATTACCGGAAGCTTTACTGATAATGGAGAGGCTGTCGGTCATTGTGATTCCACTTTTGAGCAGTGTGCCGAGCGTCTGACAAAAACGAATGATCATGTTACTTTGTAAAAGAGTGCCAATGAGTGGTACTTTCAGAATAAATTGATCAAACAGATATCGAACATTCTGTTTTCGTAAAAGGTAAGTTCCACCAAAAAACATCATTCCTGTTGCAACTGTAAGGAGTAAAAAATTTTCGCTAAACCAATTGCTGGCAGAAAGTACAAATTGGGTGAGTTCGGGGAGTTCTGCATTGAAATCACGGTACATATCGGCAAAAGTGGGAACAATAACCAGTAACAGGAACAGGATTGCACCTGCTGCTACTCCAAGTACCATTCCCGGATAAAGCAAAGCCAGTTTAATCTTTTTTCGAAGCGTATAGCGCTTGCTCATAAAATCAGCAAGCCTCAGAAGAACCTCGTCCAATATCCCTGCCATTTCTCCCACTTCAACCAGATGTATATAAAACGAATCAAATACACCGGGATAGCCTGTGAGGCTCGCAGACAGACTATGACCTCCTTTTACTTTATGAACGATGCTTTTCAGAATTTTTTTGAATTTGATATTGGTTTCCTGTTGAATGGCCGTATCAAGTGCCTGAACCAGTGAAAGGCGGGCTTTAAGCATAACGGCAAATCCTCTCGTGAAATCAATGACAGTTTTATCTGTAACCTGATTAAAAGTAAGACCAGCGAAAATATTCTCAGTTTCTGAACCGGAGTGAGTTCGATTGTTAACACGATAGGTTGCTTTTACAAGTGCCGGTGGTAAATGTCCCATAATTATTGAGGGGTTAATGGTATCCAGGCAGACGGCTTTCGAAAGGATACGCTGCGATGTGATCGAAGAGTGTCCCTGCCATTGGTTAATCCCAGGTGAATGGTAATCAAGCCGGGGGTGCCTGCTGAATTGTGTCTGGAATAAGTTGTTGTCAAAAAAGATGGATCATCATTGGCCACTATGCGAAAGTCAGTAATAAGGAAGCTATGACTTGTTAAAGACTTGTCGGTCAGATAAAGCTTCTGATTAGATGCCGTGAAAATACGGCTGAGAGTATCAGCCACTTCCAGGTGGATTTGCTGCGAATCAATGATTCTGATAATTCCGGCCCGGTATATATCTTCCGAAATTCCGTTTAGCAGGGTGTGAAACTCCGTCTCCAGTTTTACATGCTCACTCCATTGCCGGAGAGAGCGTTCGCTGAACAACCAGGCACTCCAGACAAAACCGCTTACCAATCCAATCAATGTCAAAACCACAAGAAGCTCCACTATGGAAAAACCTTGTTTGTCCAAAACGGAGGAAGGATAATATGAACCAGAATTGTTATTCATCCGTAAGTCGAAGGGTTGAAAATCTGACAATTTGCTTTTCCCGCAAGAATACCACGACTTCTATCTGTACCCACCCTTCATTCGGGCTTATTGCTTGCTTTAAGGTCCATCCGGGTTTGAGCGGGATTGATTCTTCCTTCCGGTCATACAGCTTATGGTAAATCGTTTCTTCCATCACTGCCTGTGCGATCCCGGCGGCGTAAATCTTTTCCTGATTTTTTGGGTAATGAGCTACATATCCCAGGAATACACCTGCCGGCAGCAATACGCTTATAAGCAGTGCCATGGATACCAGGAGTTCAACCAAAGATGATCCCCTCGTATCCGTGAAGAACTTCAGTAAGTTGTGTCTGTCATCATTTATTCTCATAATTCCCTCCAGTCCAGTATCTTGTAAGTTGTATCACCGGCAAATCCAACAGGTATGGTAAAGGGATCTGGACGTTCCGTAATGTTTATAGAGGCATCTTTGACCCAGTTGATGAAGGTGGTTGGGGAGTGATAGAAATAAAACTGAAACGTAAGAAGCGATCCTGACACCTTTCCGTGCAGTTCGGTTTTACCGGCGTTATAGACCGCTCCCCGGATGCGCGCATCTTTGCCAATAGTCAACAACAGCTTGTCGTCCGATATGATTTGCCGGGGAGCCGGAATGATGGCGATGCCATCCAAAATACTATTCCCGGATAGTTCCAGATGTCCATCACGCACATTTTCTTCGATACGGCCTCTGAGATATAATACGGATGGATACCGTAGATAAACGTCGTCGGAAACGTGGATTTTTTCTCCGGCTAAAAACTGCCCTGCCCCGTTTACAGTACCCCGGATAAACAATTCTTCTGCAGCATAAAACAGAGCGTGTTCACCCTTAACTTCACCCTCCAGAACAATTTGTTTTCCGGCTATAATCCGGGTGAATGGTGCATACCGGATGTTACCAGTCAGGGTTACAGAACCTTTTGTTATTATTGTTAATGGGGTTGTCCATTGGGTTTGGTTCAGGCTGAAGAACTCCAGATCCCCCTGCGAGTATATGATAGCAGGAGATGTTTCTTTTGCAAAATCGGCTGCCCTGTATCGGCCCGGTTTTAAAATATTCATCTCATCCGAAGGGCCCTTTAATATGTGGTTAAACTCATCGATCTGCCGCTCAAACATACGTGAATCAAATTCCGGTACGGTTGAAGAATCGGATGCAATGGTATTTCCATCAAACGTCCCTTCAAAGTGTTTCCCTTTGAAAAGACTGTACTTTACGCCAAAAGGGCCTGTTTCAACATCTCCGGTAATGTTTGTTTCTCCAGTCAAATGTAATCCAGACCGTATATCTCCAAGTACTACGGCGTTCCGGAATTGAGAAGGCGGTTTTTCACCGATTAGCATTCGAATTGTTTTGTTCTGACTACCCGCACTCGCTTTTGAAATCACTTTCAGAAAGCCGCCAAATGGTTCAGCAGTAACCGTTCCGCTGCTGCTGTCCGGCAGGACGATTTCCACGCTGTCGCCTGTTACGGCCGGATTGCTGGCCAGGTATCGAAATGCCACTGCTTCGGCCGAATATCGCGCTTGCAGTGCG
>JBHJOO010000335.1:0-4470 GCA_050329675.1 Balneolaceae bacterium | reverse complement strand
ACACCTCCAAGAACTGCCGCTGTGCTCACTGCACCGATGGAGCTGTTAATAAAAAATGACTGATCCGTTGTGGTTTGATACTGAATATCTGCCGGAATAAATCCGCTTGCCTCAAGACGGTTTAATTCCGCCTTCACACCCTCAATCACCGTAAGTGTATTGGCTTCAGGCAGCTTGGTAATAGAGAGCTGCATGGAAGGCTGCCCATTTAACCGGACAAAAAGCCGCTGATCCCGGTGTGTGTCTTTCACATCGGCTATTTCGTGCAACGGGATGGAATTGCTGCTACCAGGAATTTTCAACCGTATATTGGCAAGATCCTCTACTGAAGTGAAGCGGCCATCGGTTTTGCCCATCACATCAAAACGATCGGAGGTAACCTGCCCTGCTGCTATATCACGGTTTTCCTCTTCAAGAGCCCTACTAATATCGTTCATTGACAAACCGTATGAATTCAGGCGGTCAATATCCACGATAACCTGCAGTTCACGCAACAATCCGCCTGCGACCTGCGCACCGCTTACACCTCTTACTGCAAGAAGTTGCGGAGAAAGTTCATTTTCCATCCAGTCGCGAACTTCTATGGGTGATCTCATTGTGGAACTGAATCCGGCCACATATACCGGATCCTGAGAGGGATCATATTTAAAAATCCTTGGAGGCTCAATGTCGTTAGGCATTTGAGTTCGGGCAAATTCCAGATTACGTGCTGCATCTTGTAGAGCCAAATCTATATCAGTGCCAAAATCAAAAAAGAGCTCAATATTGGCACGTCCCTCCGAAGCCCGGCCAGTAATCCGGATCAGGTTTTCAGTAGCAGCAAGATTGGCCTCAAGTACCCGTGTGATCTGCTGTTCCATCACTTCAGGTGCGGTACCGGGATAGTTCACAGTTACCCGTATTTGCGGATAATTGATTTCAGGAAGCAAATCTACCGGCAGGCGGTCCAGGAAAAAAAAACCAAGTACAATAACCACTGATGTGATTGCCAATGTTCCTATCGGGCGGCGTATGGCATGGCTGGCAATTCCTTCTTTCCTGCTTCCATTTGTAGTATTTGGTAGAGTTTTCTTCATTAAGTAAACACTGGATTTTTTACAAAAATCTTTTTCTGATTACTTCAGATCCGGAACGTATGGTTTAAGGGATTCTTTCGTCCATATTTATAAACCGCCAAAATTCAACTAACCCAATTAATGTTACATTCAAAATTCCTTCTGCTCTGCAACCTGCCGGGAATCATCTTCTACCCAACGTGTTACAGATACAAGGATATCTTCCCTGAGATTGGAAGGATTGGCTCCCACAATCACTTCGCCCGGTTCAAGCCCTTCAAGAATTTCCGTCCAGTTACGCCTCTCAATTCCGGTTACAACATCGCGGCGCTCGAGCCGGTTATTTCCGTTGATTACAAAAACAAATCGTTCTCCAGGCCCCGATGCAAGCAAAGATTCACTTGGAATCGCCAATACATTTTCACGCCTGTCGGCATCCATTGAAATTCGTGCAAGATAACCGGGACGAATTACCCGGTTTTCCTGTTCTGCTGATAATATTATTTCAACAGTAAACAGCCGGCTTACATCATCAGCCGCTGGATAAATCCGCTGAATTTTCCCATCAAATCTTTGTCCCGGAAAAGCGTCAATTTGCAGATCCACAGACTGTCCTGTTTCAAAATGAACCACATCCCGTTCCGGAATCCCTGGCCGAACTACAAGCCGGTTGAGGTCGGCTGCCCGAAACAACATTTCATTGGCCGATATCGCATCTCCCACTTCTGCGTATCTGCGCAAAATATCAAGATTCATTGGTGCTGTAACAGTGCCGAATGCCAACCTGGTTTCCAGCAATACCACTTCACTTTCGGCAATGCGTTTATTAGCCCGTACCTGCTCATAGTCTGCGGATGAAATCACTTCACGTTCAAAAAGTTTCTTATTGCGATCATAAACAGCTGAGGCCAGTTCCATTTCTGCCCTGGCACGTTCCAGTTCAGCTTTCTGCTCTGCCATATCAAACCGGAGCAGAATCTCACCTCTGTTTACCCTGTCACCTTCGCGTGCATTCAGCTGTGTAATCAGCCCGCTGGTACGGCTGGCGATCGTGATCTCATTTTCCGGTTCCATTACGGCCGAAACCCGCACAATTCGTGACATATCTCTTGGTGCTATTTCATAGCCGGCAATTGCAGTAGGTTTTTCATCATGCATGCCGGAATCTGTATCGCTGCTACAGCCAGTGTACAATACCACAGAAAAAGCCAATAACAGAACCAATATTGAATAAAATGATTTCATCATAACACTAAAATAAAAGTATATACCACATAAACTTACAATACTAACGGAGATAAAACCATTCTCATTCCATTATTTAGCAAGGTTTAACAGCTTTTAAACAGAAAATAAAACAACGAATTTTTTTTCTATAGTTATCACCAATTCTTTAAAGTTGCCATAACACTACAAATCAGCAGTCAATAAACAACAAATAATAATTTTTTTTACACAATTCGCCTATGTGCTGTTTACTTTGAATTGCCAATTATTTAAAATAATGGAAATTAATGAGTTATCTTGGTTGTCCAAATACAAAGTTTCGGGCACTTGTCAAAAGGGATTATGACAATTAAAAATGTTTTCTGGTTTACTTTTGCATTTTTGACTTTTCCAGTTACTGGGTTGGCTCAGAATTACCATCAGGCAGACAGCAACGATCCTGACTTGCCAGTTTCATTCTTCTCTCGGGAGCAATATGTGCCGGAACTCTGGAATATTAATAATGGCTTGCCGGTTAATATCATCAGTCATTTGTATCAAACACCTGACGGTTATTTGTGGCTGGCTACTTTTAATGGCCTTGTTCGTTTCGATGGTATTCATTTCAGGGAATTCAATGCAGGTAACTCTGCAAATTTGATTTCAAATCGCTTATTGACCATTCAGAAGGGTACGGGCAACTCTTTTTGGCTCACTACCGAACAAGGTAACCTGATACATGCAGAAAACGGAAAATTTGCAAGCATTCCCGGATTATCGGTCAGTAATCAATTTCTGATATATCCTGAAGATGATAAAACCTGGATAGCAGCCGAATCAGGATTGTACCTCTACCAAAATGGGATACTTGAAAAGTTTCTCCCCGATCTGTTTGAAGGCATGCATATTAAAACTCTGCTTCGAAGTGCAGATGAATCACTCTGGGTATTTGGCAAGAATTCTAAGGCCTGGCGGATTGAAATGAAACAGGCTGAATTAAAAATTTCGATTCTGGAGATACCGAACAATACGAATACAAGCTATGAAGATAAGAAAGGAAGAATATGGATTGGGGGAAATCAATTGGGATATATTCAAAATTTTGAATATCAAAATATTCCAGTGCCTGAAAAGTATCTAAAAAAGTGGAAACAGGAACAGCCTTTTATTTTCAGTTTCCGGGAAATTTCGGATGATTTATTGTTGATTTCGTCTGATATCGGAATCCTTAAAATTGAGAACAGTACCATTTTCGCAATTGAACTATATGAAGAAAATATCTTTAAGTCCCGGGCTGTCACCGATGGAGGTGCGATGACAAAATGTCCCGATAATTCTGTCTGGACAATTTCCGGGAATCGTGCTTACAAGAATGGGTCTTTTGCATTTAAAACAAAACTTACAATCGAAACAATTCTCTGTGACCGGGAGCAAAACCTGTGGCTGACTACTTACCGTGAGGGTTTATTGCGTTACAGATTCACCAATCTGAATAATTTAACTTTTGATCACACCGACAATAATTTTTATGGTGTGTTCTCAGACTCTTATGGCGGATACTGGATGGGAGGCAGATTTGTGGATCTTACTCACATTGATAATCGGGGGACCATAATAAAGATAGAGGAAAATGTATCCTGGGGCATAACGGCAGCTTTTGCAGAAGATAAAGATGGTACCCTCTACATCGGGTCTATCAGGTGCATGGCTCAAAAACGGACTGAAACCGGCAGTTGTTTAAAATTTGAGCAAGTTGACGGTTTAAAAGGTAAAAATATCTTTGCAGTACATGTGACAGAAGACCAAACTACTTTCTTTGGCAGTAACGAGGGTGTTTACTTTTTTAAAAATGACATTCTTAAGAAACTTGATATCGAAAGAATTGCACCATATTACACTGTTCGCTTTTTTTTAGAAACCGGTGATGGTGACCTGTGGATGGCGACCAATGGCGGTGGTATTCTGCACTACAGTAATGGAAATTTACAAGTCTATAATGCAGAAAAAGGGTTGTCAAGTAATAATATCAGGGCATTGTACGAGGATGAGTATAAATTTATCTGGATAGCCACTGAAGACCGGGGACTGAATCGCCTCAATCCCGAAACCGGCAATGTTATTTATGTTATGAAACAAGACGGATTGTATGATAACGGTTTGCACTCTATACTGCGAGACGACTACGATAAGATGTGGATGAGTACGAACC
>JBHJOO010000426.1:0-4355 GCA_050329675.1 Balneolaceae bacterium | reverse complement strand
AAGGACTTAGCAGTGGCTTTGATGTTAAACTGGTAGATTCACTCATTGCAGCAGGCAACAATACCAGATACAGTCTTCAATTTTTCGATCAGATGGGTGAACCTGTGAAATTGATTCATCGTAATTTCAACCGGATTGTCCGGCCTGCATATTATCAGCGCGGCGGTGCGCGTGGTATCCGGAGTTTCGGCGGATTAAATGCACCGGTTCAGCTGAATAACGGATATCTGCTTGCACAACTATCTTGGCCTGTAAATATTAAAAATCCGGACGACTATTTTTCCAGTAGCACTCCTCCTGAGGTCATCTTTGCAAATTCCATTGACCTTATTGACAATGAAGGCCGTTTACTTTACTCAATTGAAGGGTCTGAGGGGAGTACACCTGAAATCGGACAAATCGCATTTGCAGACAGAAACATAAAACTGTATACCAAATCAGATGATCCCTATCCTCAATTAAGGCGTTATGCCGTCATTATTCATGAGCCGGAAAATTAGCGCTGTAACTTGGATGTACATGGAGTTGTGGCCGTATCTGACAAAAAGAAAAGTTCAAAGATCATGCTTTAGGCGTCGCCAGAACCGCCCGAAAAGATTTGATTTCAGATAAGAAGTCAATTACGAGTAATAACGGTTAATTTTTTAAGGTTTATTGTTCTTCGAAAAATTTAATCCGCGATCTTTTTTAAATCTTCCGTTTTCACAGGTTTGGAAATGAAATCTGCGACATTTCCGGCATGTTCAAGTTTATAGAGTTCGCCGGCCTGATCAAGAGTCGAAGAGATCACATAAATATCAATTTTCTTTTCGACCTTCTTTCTTAATGATTCAAATTCTGCGAGAAATTCCCAGCCATTCATTACGGGCATATCGATATCAAGGAGAATTAAATCGGGCAGCTCTTCACCGGATTCAACCATTAAGGTGAAGGCCTGCAGTGCTTCCTTTCCGTTTTCAAACAGTAAAATACTGTCACCGAGATTATGTCTTCTGATGATTTTTTTAATCCCGTATGAATAAACTTTATCATCATCGATGATACAAACAAAGTTTTTAGTGCTCATTTGAGTTTTATTTTAAATGTTGTTCCCTTATTTACCTGGCTGTCAACTTCTATTTTGCCACCCATCGACTCCACCTGGTTTTTCGTGATAAACAGACCGATTCCTTTTGCGTTGGCGTTACCGTGAAATGTTTTATACATCCCGAACAGCTTATCACCGTGCTTTTTCAGATCAATTCCCATTCCGTTATCGCTCACTTCAAAATAAAACTGTCCGTTATTCTTATATGCATCGACTTTAATCACCGGTTGCCTCTCCGGATGCCTGTATTTAATAGCATTAGAAAGCAGGTTCAGCAAAATACTTTCAAGGTAAGCCGGATTATATTCAAGTGTTAAATTATCCTGGAAATTTTCAATCAGCTTTACATTATTGGCATTAATTTCCGTGATCAGAATTTCTTTTATTTTCTTATAAGTATTTTTTAAAGACAGTTTTTTCAGATATTTTTCAACTGCAGTCTGAGTTGCAACAATTTCATTCAGGTCTTTGATGGTCTCATTCAGACCTTCAGAAGCTGTCACCAAATAGCCAAAAAGCTCTTCTTTCTCCTCTTCGGTCTCTTCTTCGTCATATAACGAAAGAAGCATGGAAATGTTCCCGGCGTGGTTTCGAAGGTTATGCGACACGATGTGGGCAAAATTAAGCAGCCGATTATTCTGTTCACCGATTATTCCAATGGTTTCATTCAATTCCATCTCTATCTGCTTCCTGAGTGTGATATCCGAAACCACAATAAGAACACACCGTTTATCACTTCCGAAATATTCAAATGGAACTTTGCTTGCCTGGTGCCATTCTTCCTTACCGGTTTTTTCATTTATGGAATGGCCTTCCTTAATAAATTTGGGTGTACCGGTTTCAATCACATTTCTTGTTGATTCGAGAAATTTTTCTGCCGACTTTTTATCAATCCCAAAATCCTCATCCGTTTTGCCGATCATCTCTTCAGGAGTCAGGCCGAAATAATCTGCCGCAGCTTTATTTACCAGCCTGATATGACCATCATAATCTTTCACAAATATCTGGTTCGGCATGGTATCCAAAATGGCCTGGAACTGTCTTTTGAGTTCCAGCGTTACTTTATTGGCTTCTTTCTTTTCGGTAATGTCATTGATGTATCCATGCCATATTACACTTCCGTCGGAGATTTTTTCAGGTCTTGCCTGTCCTTTCAGCCAGCGTACTCCTTTTTCAGGTAAAACCACCCGGTACTCACATTCCCAATCGTTGAGCGATTTGTACGAATTCCCGATACTGGCTAATACCTCATCCTTGTCATCGGGGTGAATACGCTCTATCACTTTTGTCGCATCATGCTTCACCTCTTCGGGTGTAACTTCATAGATTTCCCTTATTCCCTCGCTTGAAAAAGGAAAACAGGATGTGCCGTCAGAAAATTGCTGGTATTGATAAATGACACCGGGAACCTGTTCGGAAAGCTTTGTAAGCAACTTTTTTGAAGAGTCCATCTTCACTTATCATTATTTTGGAAGTTGCATGAAGCTATAATGTAATCATATTATTCATGTTCCGTTTGGAAATAAATATAGTGAATACAAATCCGCATATCCAACCGGCGTTGGTTTGTTTTTTAAACGGCCGGTTATTTTCACCTTTTGTATGAAAATATCTTGTTTTAGCGAATTCCGAAATTATTAATTCCTGAACTCAGAAGTATGTACCGCAAACCGGTTAAAATCGAGCAAACGAACCAAACATTTTCTACACAAATCAGCACAGGTCCAAAAAAATTCATAATTCTGCCATAAATAATTTTTAATATACTCGCAAAATTTTGAACTTATTTTATCTGAATTTTGAAATCTGAAATTTAAAAAAATGCCCAAAAACAACTTCAACATTGACGACGCCTATCTTTTCGAATCCGAACTCTCCGAAGATGACCGCATGATTATGGAATCTGCCCGCGAATACGCACAAACCAAACTGGAACCGCGTGCACTGAAGGGAAACCAGGATGAGGTGTTTGACCAGGAGATTGCCAAAGAGATGGGAGACCTCGGCCTGCTCGGAGCGGCTATCGACCCGAAATATGGAGGATCCGGTGTGAGCCAGACCGCCTACGGTTTGATCGCCCGTGAAGTGGAGCGCGTGGATTCGGGCTACCGGTCATTTATGTCGGTGCAATCGTCACTGGTGATGTACCCGATTTCAATTTTCGGCACGGAGGAGCAAAAACAACGGTTTCTGCCAAAGCTGGCTTCCGGTGAGCTCATCGGTTGTTTTGGCCTGACAGAGCCCAATCACGGGTCCGATCCCGGTTCCATGGAATCCACAGCCGTTAAAACCGATGGCGGCTGGATTCTGAATGGTGCAAAGATGTGGATCACCAACTCTCCCATTGCAGATGTCTCCGTTGTTTGGGCAAAAGCAAAAGAATCTAAAGATGACGAACCGGTTATTCGCGGTTTTTTGGTCGAAAAAGGAATGAAAGGATTTTCCGCGCCAGTCACAAAACACAAAATGAGCCTGCGAGCCTCTTCAACGGGTGAACTTGTGTTTGAGGATGTATTTGTGCCGGATGAAAATGTATTTCCGGAAATCCGCGGGCTGAAGGGACCTTTCATGTGCCTGAACAGCGCACGGTACGGCATTGCCTGGGGAGTTGTGGGTGCGGCAGAGTTTTGTTATCAAAGAGCGAGACAATATGTGCTCGACCGCAAGCAATTCGGGCATCCCATTGCTGCCAATCAGCTTCCGCAGACCAAACTGGCCGATATGCTCACCGATATCACCTCTATGCAGATGCTGGCTTTGCGCCTGGGGCAACTCAAGGATCAGGGACGTGATCATCCCTCCATGGTATCCCTGGCCAAGCGACACAATGTGAACAAGGCACTTAACATTGCGAGGGTCTCGCGCGATATGCACGGAGGCAACGGTGTATCGGGCGAATACAGAGTGATACACCACGTGATGAACCTGGAATCCGTCAACACCTACGAAGGCACGTACGATATCCACGGGTTGATCCTCGGGCGTGAGATTACAGATATTCAGGCATTTGTACCAAAGGGAAATAAGGGCTGAAAGCTGAAGGCCGTATAGCCTTCGGGAACGGGGTTACGGCCTCAACCCTTATTTTTATCAAATGTCTTGTATTTGAAAACATATTTTATTTAATTTCAATTTATACAGTAATGAAGGGTCAAGTCTCAATTTCTGTGTAAAAACAGAATAGGTTAAGCTGCCAGTTTAAAGGAGATTCGGTCATCATTAAGGTTTATGTTTTGATTGTTACACATGGTTTTCCGCAGGGTTTTGA
>JBHJOO010000031.1:0-2498 GCA_050329675.1 Balneolaceae bacterium | reverse complement strand
TATATCCGTTGCTTTTTTCCCCAGGCGCTGCCTGGGGCTGGGTTGCGCCAGGCCTTCAGCCTGATTTTCATGAATTTCTGAATCTGACAGACAGTAGAATCGTAGAATCGTAAATTTCGAATTTTGTAGTTACAAAGCTAAATTATTGGTATTTTTGATGATATGTTAATAACAGTTCTCCAGTTCTCCAGTTCTCCAGTTCAACAGTTCAACAGTTCAACACCCCACCCATCTATCCAACTTTAAAAAACTAATCGCCGGCTACTGAATAACAAAATTAACAATTCGCCCGGGTACAAAGATCTCTTTTACAATCTTTGATTCAGATAAGTATCGCTCAACATTTTTTTCGTTCTTTGCTGCCTTAAGAACATACTCTTTGTCTTTTGATTTGGATGCCTCGACTTCAAGCTGAGCACGAACTTTCCCATTGATCTGAACAGGATAAGTCACCGTATCATCTGTAAGATATTCTTTTATCAGTTCGGGCCATGGTTCATACGCCAGTGTCTTGTTATGACCCAATATCTCCCACAGTTCTTCGGCAAGATGTGGGGCAAAAGGTGAAAGAAGTTTTATAAACGGATTCACGATAGATGCCGGAACTGACTCCCATTGATTAGCTTCATTTACGAAAATCATCAAAGCTGATATCGCCGTATTAAAACGCATCTCTTCAATATCTTCTGTAACTTTCTGAATGGTTTCATGTAGTGTTTTTAAATGTTTTTTTTCAGGCTCTGATTCTGTAACCCGGGTATGAAGTTTTCCATTTTGATCCAGCAAAAGCCGCCAGACCCTGTTGAGAAAACGATTAACACCTTCAACCCCTTTAGTACTCCATGGTTTTACCTGCTCGAGGGGCCCCATAAACATCTCGTATAACCGGAGGGAGTCGGCACCATAACTTTTAACCACATCATCCGGATTAATCACATTTCCACGTGATTTGGACATTTTATACGCCCTGGCTTCAACCTTTACATCAGAACCCTTCATAAAAAATGAGTCTCCCCTTTTTTCAACATCGCCTTCATCAAGTTTGAGCCTCTCCACCTCTTCAAGTTCTTTTGCTTTTTCCGGCTGCAAATAAACGCCTTTTTTTCTGAATACCGTAAATTCCATTTCTCCAAGTATCATACCCTGGTGTACCAGCTTCTGGAAAGGCTCCTCTGTTGAGACGACTCCACAGTCGTATAACACTTTATGCCAAAATCGTGCATACAACAGGTGCAGCACGCTGTGTTCTGCCCCGCCTACATAAAGATCTACCGGCATCCAGTATTTCTCTGCAGAATCATTTACAGGCCCTTCGTCAAAATCCGGACTAATATATCTGAGATAATACCAGCAGGAACCTGCCCACTGCGGCATCGTGTTGGTTTCCCGGTATGCCTCTTTTCCGGTTTCAGGGTCTGTGGTTTTTACCCAGTCTTCAGCTTTTGCAAGGGGTGGCTCCCCACTTTCAGTAGGCTGATAATCATCGAGTTCGGGAAGTGTAACCGGTAATTCATTTTCGGGTACCGGTTTGGTTGCCCCGTTCACGTGGATGATGGGAATGGGTTCGCCCCAGTATCGCTGACGTGAAAACAGCCAGTCGCGAAGTTTGTAATTGATACTTTTCTTGCCAGCTCCTTTTTCTTCAAGCCAGTCAATCATCTTATTCTTCGCATCTTCAATATCAAGTCCATTCAGGAAATCACTGTTAATTGCTTTTCCTTCACCTGTGTAAGCTTTCCCCTCAAAGTCATCCGGCGGCTGAACGGTTCGGATGATCGGAAGCTCAAACTTTTCAGCAAACTCCCAGTCGCGCTCATCCTGTCCCGGTACGGCCATAATCGCACCGGTTCCGTAATGAATGAGTACGTAATCAGCTACCCAGATCGGTATTTCTTTGCCATTTGCAGGATTAATGGCAAAGGCACCCGTAAATACACCGGTTTTTTCTTTGTTCAGTTCTGCCCTTTCAAGGTCTGATTTTTGAGC
Organism: Balneolaceae bacterium; assembly: GCA_050329675.1. Taxonomy (GTDB): domain Bacteria; phylum Bacteroidota; class Rhodothermia; order Balneolales; family Balneolaceae; genus CAYVBJ01. The sequence goes on along the minus strand of JBHJOO010000031.1, from coordinate 512 downwards.
AGCCTGTTCTACATAAGCATCTACTTCCGACCGATAATTCTCAGTTGTAATCTTTTCCACAAGATGATGTTCAGGAGAGAGAACCATATACGTTGCTCCAAAAAGTGTGTCGGGGCGTGTGGTAAAAACCTTAATTTTTTCAGGGTAATTTTTTATTTCAAAATCAATTTCAGCACCAATTGATTTGCCTATCCAGTTACGCTGCATCTCCTTCGTTGATTCAGGCCAGTCCAGATCATTCAGGCCTTCAAGCAGGCGGTCAGCATAGGCTGTTATTTTCAAAACCCACTGCCTCATTGGTTTTCGTATAACAGGATATCCGCCGACTTCGCTTTTACCGTCTATCACCTCCTCATTGGCGAGTACGGTACCCAGCTCCGGGCACCAGTTCACGGCAACCTCATCCTGGTATGCAAGCCCCTTTTCATACAATTTCAGGAATATCCATTGTGTCCATTTATAGTAATCCGGATCAGTAGTATTCACTTCCCGGTCCCAGTCATACGAAAAGC
>JBHJOO010000138.1:0-14841 GCA_050329675.1 Balneolaceae bacterium | reverse complement strand
AAGAGGGGAATGCTTGGGGTAACAATCGAATCAGTAACGAGCGTGATTGCCGAAAAAGCTGATCTTGATGTTATTAAAGGGGTTTACATTGTTAATACAACCGAAGATGGAGCCGCGAGAAAGGCAGATCTCAGAGCTGCAGATATCATACTTGAAGTGAATGGTTTTCCTGTAAATGAAGTAAATGAACTCCAGGAAAAAGTCGCCATGTACCGGCCGGGTGATATCGTTCGCTTAAAACTGTGGCGTAACGGTATGGAAATATATAAATCAGTAGAGTTAAAAGAATTGAAGCTGCCATTTCAGCCTGAAGAGCCTCAAATAGATGAATTTATCGATCCGGAGGATCAAAATTATGAAAATAACAGTAATCCGGAGTTCAGGGAAAACAGTGGAGTTTATGATGAAAATTTTGAAATTGGATTTACTATTCGTGCACTTGCAACACCGGAAAATCCTGAAAAATTTGATCTCTACATTCATATATTAAACCGTAACACGCCAGCCTGGAATTCAGGATTGGACGAGGGTATGAAAGTTTTGGAGATAGATGATCAAAATGTGTATGACTTGGTTCAATTTCGCCTTCTGCTTGAAGAAGCACTGAAGAAAAAAGGTTCATCTATTCTTAAAACTGAAACGGAAGACCGGCAAAAAGGCTATTACCAACTAACCATCAGATAAAATTTAAAAATGCAAATTTTCGGAAACCTGATATTGATTTTATGTTTTTTGTTTATTCATGCCTGTAGCACTCCATCACCAGTGAGCGAAGGGAATGACGCTCCTGAATCAAGAGCAGAGCCGGACCCTGTCAGTGAAGCAGACGTTATCCCGCCATGGTATATTCAAGATCAGCATGGACTGATTGAAAATGATACAATCTATTCATTTGGAATGGCTACGGATACAGATGAAAATATTGCCCTGAAATTGGCTGAAAAACAGTGTGGGGTCTATCTTAAATATCAGATTGATAAATTACTTGAGCAGGCACGCATGGAATTGGTTGATCAGCAAGTGAATGAAGCTGGTTCACCTGAATTTATTCGTAATCTCCGAAATAAAATTCAAAATATTCAGTTTGATGCTGTAATAACCGATCATGACACCATCAAAAATGATCAGGATATTGTAGCGGCTTATTTCCGTCAATCTGTTTCGAAGCAGCATGCAAAACAGATTCTCCGTTCTCTTTTTGAAGATGATCAGCATCTAAACATGCTTCTTGATACCAGGGTATTTAATTAGCGTGATGGGAAAAGCCAGGGCTCCAAAATAAACCCGTCATCTTAATTTTGATATTGCATTTGCATAAACTTTTTATCTGATATCAGCAGGTTTTTTACAATAGGCATACTTTTCCACTACATCTCATCAATTTTCATAAAGCTCCATATACATTACATGTTTTTTACAATTTCATCGCCAAATTCAGAGCATTTTAATAAAGTAGCTCCTTCCATGAGTCTTTCGAAATCGTAAGTAACCCTTTTACTGCTGATTGCAGCTTCAAGTCCTTTTTCAATCAGATTAGCGGCTTCATTCCATCCCATGTAGCGCAGCATCATTACACCGGATAGGATTAATGAACCTGGATTTACTTTATCCTGCCCGGTATATTTAGGTGCCGTTCCATGCGTAGCTTCAAACATGGCATAACCCGTTTCGTAATTTATATTGGCACCCGGAGCAATTCCAATGCCGCCCACACATGCAGCCAGTGCATCTGATATATAATCACCATTCAGATTCATGGTAGCAATCACAGCATATTCATCAGGACGTGTAAGTATCTGCTGCAGAAAAGCATCTGCTATTACATCTTTTATTACAATTCCATTTGGTAATTCGCACCATGGCCCGCCACCAATTTCTTTGGCATCAAACTCTTCTTTGGCTAATTCATAACCCCAGTTTTTAAAACTACCCTCGGTGAACTTCATAATGTTTCCTTTATGTACAAGTGTAACGCTGTCACGTTTTTGGTCAATGGCATATTGAATGGCAGATCGAACCAGCCTTTTTGTACCTTCTATGGATATCGGTTTTATACCAAGTGATGAGGTTTCGGGGAAACGGATATTTTTCACACCCATTTCATTAATCAGAAAATCTTTCAATTTAATATTTTCCGGTGTTCCGGTCTGATACTCAATACCGGCATAAATATCTTCAGTATTTTCCCGGTAAATGACCATGTCGGTTTTTTCGGGATTCTTAACAGGGCTGGGTGTACCTTTATAATATTTTACAGGCCGAACACAAGCGTACAAATCCAGTTTTTGACGGATGGCTACATTTAAAGAACGGATACCTCCTCCAACAGGTGTAGTTAACGGCCCCTTGATTCCAACCTTGAATTCCTTTATGGCTTCAAGAGTATCTTCGGGAAGCCACTCATCATTACCATAAACATCGAGTGCCTTTTCTCCAGCATAGATTTCAAACCAGTTGATTTTCTTTTTACCACTATAGGCTCTTTCAACGGCACTATTAAGAACATTTTTCATGGCAGGGGTGATATCGATTCCAATGCCATCTCCTTCAATAAATGGTATAATCGGATGATCGCCGACAATTAGCGAGCCGTCTTTGTCTTTTTTAATTTTATTTCCTGTTTCAGGGGGTGTTAGTTTCTTATAGCTCATGAATATATTTACTGTTGTTTCAGGTTAATAGTTTTATTTGAAGTATACCAAAAAAATTACGTTCGTGCATGTAAATTGCGTTTAAAATCATAGCTTGTTTGGCCAAACAGAAAACCTTGCGGGTTTTGACATAACTTGTTGTTTATTTGAATTACAACCAATACGCTTCAGGGCTGTCAGCCAGCAGCTTTCGGCTTATATTACTTTCAGCTTACACCAGAAGAAATGGGACTATTACTCAACTAAAAAAGCATGATATTGGATCGCTGACATCTGACATCTGATAGCTGATAGCTGATAGCAAAATTAAACATAATTCGAATGAATAAAACCATCAGTAGATAAGTTGATAGCTACTGCAAATTCTAAACAATTCTGATTATATTACAACGTATAGCTAATGTATTCAGACTTTATTTTTAATCCGGAATTAGATTATCAGCAATGTTAAAACCAATGTTCGGGCACCGGCCCAAACCGAGAAAATTTGATATGCCGTTGCGATATTACGATCCTAAAGATGATGAACGGCGAAAGAAAAGAATTCACATAAAGATGAGACGCAGAAGGGACAAACAAGGTATTAAAATAGTTCTTTATGCGCTTGGACTTGCCCTTGTAGTATGGTTAATAACCGTACTATAGTTAGTTATAAAATGAAAACTTATTTGGACTTAATTTAACATTGGAAAACACATTGGAAGCGGGGGAATCTGTCATTCAAAGAATGCCTCCGGAACTTGCAAATAAAATTGCAGCCGGTGAGGTTATTCAGCGGCCGGCATCCGTAGTAAAAGAACTTCTTGATAATGCAATTGATGCAGGGGCAGAATTTATTAAAATCATTATTGAACAGGCAGGACGCACACTTATACAAGTTGTTGATGATGGTTGCGGCATGAGCAAGGCTGATATTCGTCTCTGTTTTGAACAGCATGCCACTTCAAAAATTTATAGTATTGATGACCTTTTCCGGATTCAGACCATGGGTTTTCGGGGTGAAGCGATGGCCTCCATTGCATCTGTTTCGCATGTGGAGGTAAAAACAAAACGGATTGAAGATGAGATGGGTACACTATATGAAATTTGGGGGGGCGAGGAAAAGAAATTTCAACCTGTGGCAACAGATGACGGAACATCGGTTGCTGTCCGAAACCTGTTTTATAATGTTCCGGCAAGACGCCAGTTTTTGAAAACCGATGCCACGGAATTCAGGCATATTCTGAGAATGGTTCAGCATGCAGCACTTGCCAATACCAACATCGGTTTTGAACTGATTGCGGATATGGATACAATTTACAAATTACCGGCACAAAGCCTGGAGGAGCGTATCTCCGAAATTTTTGGCAAGCAGTATCGTGCAAGCCTGATACCATTTTCAGAAGATACATCATTTGTACGTATACACGGGCTTGTAGCCGATCCCAAGCTTGCAAAAAAGAGCAGGGGAGAGCAGTTTTTATTTGTTAACAGCAGGCCTGTTCAACACCGTTATCTTAGTTATGTTATACTAAGCCTGTTTGATTCCTGGACCAAACAGGGTGAGTATCCTTTTTATGCAATATTTCTTGAAGTAGATCCCGGAAGGCTGGATGTGAATGTTCATCCGGCTAAACAGGAAGTTAAATTTGAAGATGAGCGTAGTGTTATACAACTGGCACGATCGGTCGTTAAAAAAGCTATAAATGGTTATTTTGTAATTCCCGACCTTGAAGAAAACAGGGATAGTGCCGGCCAAAGGGATCATTCATTTGAAAATTTTGAATCATTCAGACATTCCGGGCCATCACTTCAGAAAACCGACAGGGAATCAATACCATCGAGGATTAATTTCGATAATAAACAAGATGACGGGCTTGAATGGGGGCGGAAGCTCTATGAGTCGGATGATTCAGAACGTACGCTCCAACATATTGACCCAAAACAGAAGAAATCAGATATACCTGTAGATCGTGGATTCTGGCAACTGCATGACAGCTATATACTAACCCAAACACGTACCGGCTATTGCATTATTGATCAGCATACGGCGCATAAAAGAATTATTTACGAGAAAGCTCTGGATGCAACGGAAAAATCAATTCCGGGCACACAACAGCTTCTTTTTGCACAAACCATTGATTTTTCAGCAACGGATTTTTCACTCTTAAAAGAGTTACTGCCGATAATTCAGCGGATGGGTTTCGGAATTCAATTGCTCAGCGGTAATACAGCAATCATAAATGGCGTACCGGCCGATATTGATATTGGTGATGAGCGCAAGGTAGTACTTGAGATGTTACAGCAGTACCGGGATTTGGATCGTAAAGTATCACTTGATGCGAGAAAAAAAGTTGCCATCGCTTTTGCATCACGCACGGCCATTCCGCGCGGGAAAAAACTTACGAATCAGGAGATGGAATCTGTAATTGATCAGCTTTTTGCATGTGATGATCCGTATAACGATCCGTTAAAAAAACCGACGCTGATTTATATTCCAATTGAGGAAATAAAGCGCAAACTATCGTAATTAATGAATATTCTTGCAGTTGAACCTTTTTACAGCGGGTCTCATGAAGCATTTCTAAAAGGATTGCAAGAGCATTCTGCACATAAAATTATTCCGGTCTGTCTTAATTACAAAGGATGGAAATGGAGAATGCATGGCGACTCTGTTAAACTTGCTGAGATGACGTCTCATATAGATGATGAAATTGATTTGCTGCTTGTAAGCAGTATGACCAACCTTCCGGCTTTTCTTGCTTTAACCAATCCGCGATTTGCCCATGTCCCAAAAATAATGTACATGCATGAAAATCAATTTTCACAGCCCATGCCGGAAGGTGTGGAGAGAGATATTACCTACTGCTACATCAATTACCTGAGCATGCTTTCAGCTGATAAACTGATTTTCTCATCCAATTTTCACCTGAAAGACCTATTAAATGCATTGCCAGCGTTTCTGGATAATTTTCCGGATGACAAGCATTATAATACAATTGATAAAATCAGGGAAAAAAGTATTGTTTTATATCCCGGCTTAAATTTGAGTGTATTTGATTCGCAGCCGGATTTAAGGGCAAAAAATACAAGGCCTGTGATCGTATGGAATCAACGCTGGCAGTTTGACCGGAATCCCGCGATGTTCTTTCGCGTATTGAACAGGCTAAATGATATTGATCTTGAATTTGATCTGATATTAGCAGGAGACAGTTCTCATCAAAAGCCGGAAGAGTTTGAAAAAGCGTGGAAGCGTTATGGGGATCATATCACCCATTTTGGTTATGTGGAAGATGTAGACCGTTACAGTAAACTTTTACATTCCGGTGATATCGTTGTATCCACTGCAACTTATGAATTTTTTTGTGTCGCGATCATGGAAGCCATTTATTGCGGATGTCATCCGCTGGTACCCAACAGGCTGCATTATCCAGAACTCATTCCCGATTCACTTCATTATCCGCTTTTACACGCACCCGTCTTATATGAAACAGAAGATGAACTTTTCAAATATATGAAAGATTTATTGACGGGTAATACAAGGCCGTTACCCAAATCTTCACTTCAAAATATAAACCGGCATCTCGATTGGTCAAGGAAAATAAATGAATACAATAATTTTTTTGAAGAGATACTCAAAAAAGTTTAAGAAAAAGTAAAATATTAATGAGGTCATATAATATTTTATATAAAACTATGTTCCTAATATGGCATTGATAAAGCTGATAAATCTTTTTTATAATTAAAAAGTTTGCAATGAAAATATTTACAGTATATTTAATTTTAATTGCGTTTGTTCAGATTGACAGCGAAATATTTGACAATGATCAAAAGAAATATCTTGAGAAAGGATTAAAGGCTGAACAAGAAGGCAATCCTCAGGAGGCACTTGAAATCTGGCAGCAGGCCGCTGGTGCCCTGCAGCATCCTTCCGTTGAAATCGCAGCAGAATATCTTCGTGTAGCCACCCAATATCAGTTATCTGATTACTATCGATCTGCTTCAGCAATTTTCAATTGGGGGATGTCCGGTTTGAGTGAACAGGATGTAAAGAATAATTATAAGGCTTTAAAAAATGAATTAGCACATCTTAAACTGATTGCAACAAAGGGCGAAATTGAATTTTGGGAAAAATTGCTTGAAGAAGATAACCCTGCGATATTTGAGGAGATTCGTCTTTTTTGGGAACGGATGGATCCGACTCCGGCTACACTATACAATGAACGTTTAATCGAACACTGGTTAAGAATAACGTATGCCCGGGAAAATTTTACAAGAAGAAATGATCCTCCAATAGGAACTGACAAAAGAGGGCCTGTTTATGTTCAATACGGCAATCCGGACCGGATTTTTAATGGCAGAATTAATTTAAATAAGGGTGAAGTAAATAGAGTCATAACAGATTTTTTTACTACCTCAACAAGATTAGCAGCTCAGGGTATTTCCAATTCACTAAGAGCATATATGGATGCTATAGAAAATGCAGTTATGGATTATTACTATAGCACAAATAATGATTATGAAATTTGGATTTATGATAGCCCGAATGATGAGATGGAATCCAATATTGTTAGAATATTTGCGGCTAAATCAGAAGGGGGGTTTGATTTGCTGGATACAATAGATGAAATGATTCCGGCAAGAGCTTTTAGTGCATCAAACAGGCATGCATATCAAAGTTTAGGTGGCACGGTGGATTTTGGTTTAACACCAGGTGTTATCATGCAATGGCTATACTATTCCAAATTGTCAACAGCAGATCCCTATTTTGCAAGAAGTTTCAGCAATATAAATTCTGAATTATTTTCAATTCAAAATGATGCAACGGTTGGAATGAAACATCTTGGAGGTACCCTTAAACAAGAAAACAGACATATTGCCCGTCAGATTCAAAATACTGCACCAAATGAATTCTCTACGGAGGAAAAAGCACTACCTGATATTCCGCTTGAAGTTTATCAATATCGATTTCTGGATCAAAACAACCGGCCTTATTTTGTAACCTTTTTGGAGAGTCAGCCTCTGGATCCATTTATATCGGATTTTAGCGCCAACCAGGACGTGATGAGTGAGACGGAAGAAATGGAAGAAGTGATGTTAGCTGATATATTTAACTTTTATAACCTTACTCACGGTTTACAGCTGAGAGATGAACGCTGGCAATTATTGAGTCAAAATAGGCAACCGGTCTCATTGGTTATTGATCCAGATGAAAATTCTCCGAGCAGTTCAGTTTTTGTGATCCCATATATTTCAAATAATGTTACACAGGTTTTTTACGCTGAACTGGAAAATAATCATCCGAATTCGAAACCTACTATAAATACAATCTTTCCGGATAAATTAAGAGGATTAGGAAGAAAAAATATAAACCAGCCTGAAGCATTAACGGTATTAGAAAATGAGTTATTAGTTAGTGACCTTGTTTTGGGTTACCAAAAAGCAGAGCAGCCAATTGATGATGCATTTTTTAATTTTGTGGTGTCTAACAACAGGGTGATTCCTGAAGGAGAAAACCTGGTCGTACATTTTGAGGCATATGAACTACAAACAAATAATGATGGGATTTCGAAATTTGAAGTTACTTATGAAATACGACCGCGTGGCGGGTTATTTGCCTGGACTAAAAAGCAGAGAGATGAATTTAATATCACATTAAGTTTTGAACACGACGATAAGCGATTCGCTGAGAGCCTCGAAATTGAAGTGGCAGAACTTGAAGGCGGCAAATATGATTTAATATTTGTTATACATGATTTACTTAGCGGGCAAGAACAAAAAAGAGAGGTTTCTTTTGAAGTCTCTTAAAATCGTAAATCAGGTATAAAAAAGACTCTTCTTAGTAGTAAAATGATATATTACATTTAATCACATGAAAATGCGATTGAATTATTATTTAATATAAATTATTGTTTATTGTACATTAATTAATATAGAATCATATGGGGTATTTATTTACTATTTTGCTGCTGCTGATTCAATTGACTATTAACCAAACCCAATCGGTAAATCATTATATTGAAAAAGGATTAGAGTTAGAAAAGCAGGGAAAACCAATTGAGGCACTAAAACTTTGGCAGCAGGCAACAATGGAACTGGATGTCCCTTCCCTGGCTCTGGCAACTGAGTTTCTGCGTTTGGCTACTGAACACGGGTTATCCGATTACTACCGTACCGCCTCGGCCCTCTATCAGTGGGGATTGTCGGGAACTGATGAAATAGCAATGCTTGAAAACCGACAGGAATTGCAGCAGGAGCTGCAACGATTGGAACCCCTGGTGAAAAAAAAGGAGTCCAGGCGGTGGAAGAATCTTCTTGAAAACAACGACCCACAACTATTCGAGGAGATCCGCTTGTTCTGGGAACGATTAGATCTTATCTTATCCACTCTGAACAACGAACGCCTGATTGAGCACTGGGAACGAATTGCCTATTCACGCAAACATTTTACAAAAAAGAGTGATCCTCCCTATGGAACCGACGATCGGGGGACGGTCTATGTTCAGTATGGAGAACCTGACAAAATATATAATGATAATTTGAATATTACTTCGGGCGAAGCCGAAACAATTACCCAAAACGTTTCGATATTAGAGAATACTTCAGATCTCTCCGGTTTTTCAGCTGGTGGAGTAGAATTAGAAAATGCTTTAGCATCACTTGAAGAAATCCTGGAGTTAGATAGCAGCACAATGGTCCTTTCTAATGCGGTATTCGAACTTGACGTGAATCCTGAATTTGTTATCTGGATTTATAATAAACCGGATGAAAGGATGAGAAATAATTTAATTTTTATTTTTGGTAATAAAAATTTGGGTCCATATCAGCGACTTGATACGATTGAAGATTTAATTCCATCGCGGGCATTTACTTTTTCCAGTCGCTATGAATTTCCGGATTTGCGCCGGCAAGCTGCTGGACTGCTCCAGATACCTTCACGATTGAATCCGGGGATGGTTATGCAGTATCTTTACTATAGAAGTTTGATGCATGTAGATCCATTTTTTGCCGATCAATTTCATGATTTGAACTTGCAGCTTTTCCAAGCGGATGCCGCGAATGTTGGTAGATACATTGGAGATCAGCAACGTCATAAAACAACACATATCATACGGCAAAATATAAATCTTGCGCCTTCTGAGATGTCCACATATGAAAAATTATTTCCTTCGATTCCGGTAGAAACATGGCACTATCGATTCCTCAATGAAGAAAACCGACCTATCACAGCAACCTTTTTGGAAAGCCGGCCCGGCCAGGTTTTTCTGGACGATTTGGCCATCAACCAGGATGTTTTATTTCCTGATGATTCTCTCGACTTTGGGCACGAGCAGGCCTTTGTCCACTACAATTTCATTCATGGAGTTCAGGTTCACGACAGCGATGGCAGACTACTGACCCGCATTCATGAACCACTTGAACTCATTATCGACTTGACTGATGATTCTCCAAATACATCGGTTTTTACTGTTCCTTATGTTAATGAACGGCAACAGCTATTATTATATGCCGAGCTGCATAATCACCATCCGGACTCGCAGCCGTCGATCGATTCACCATTTCCCGCTTCTCTTCGCGGGTTGGGTAAGCTGGAAGACTCCCTGCCCGAACCTCTGTCAGTTGAACCCGGCCGACTGGAGATGTCTGATCTGGTTCTCGGGTACCAGAAACAGGAGGATTCTACGGAAAACGTGCTATTTGACTTTGTGGTATCTAACCACAGGGAAATCCCGGAAGGGGAAAACCTGGTGGTGCACTTTGAGGTATACCAGCTGCAAACCGATAACAGAGGTATCGCCCGGTTTGAAGTAGAATACGAGATACGGCCAAGAGGTGGTTTATTCGGTTGGCTGAAAAGGAGTCTGGATGAGTTTAATATCACCCTCAATTTCGAACACCAAAATGATCGCTTTGCAGAAAGCCTGGAGATTGAGGCAGACGGTCTGGGGACAGGTAAATATGAATTAAGTATGAAAATAGTTGATCTGCAAAACAGTCAATCTATAGAAAGAAAAATAGACTTTGAAGTGATAAATTTATTTAACTAAATATAATTTTATCGGATTTTGATAACCTGCCAATTAAAAAGGGGCATCTTCTTCATCTTCACCGGGAGAGTGTGGTGAAGGCGGTAATGACGTATTTTTTTTATTTTCTTCCAGATAACCGTCTGTGTCGCCGGGAAAATCATCAGGGGCTGATGAGCGAGTCAGATTTTCAAAACGGGCATATTGTTCCACAAAGTAGAGATCCACACTGCCAACCGGACCATTTCTCTGCTTTCCAATAATGAGTTCGGCTACTCCTTTGGTTGACTGTCCCTCGGGTGTAGTGGTAATGCCATAATATTCCGGCCTGTATAAAAAACAGACGACATCTGCATCCTGCTCAATTGAACCGGACTCTCTTAAATCACTTAACATGGGCCTTTTTTCGCCACTGCGTTGCTCTACCTGACGGCTAAGCTGTGAAAGGGCAATAACAGGAACTCCCAGCTCCTTGGCCAGCGATTTTAAACCACGGGAAATAGTGGCAATTTCCTGTTCACGATTGCTGTTCTCACGGACACTTGCACTCATTAATTGAAGGTAATCTACAATAACAAGGCCAATGTCGTGTTCACTTTTTAAACGGCGGCTTTTTGTCCGCAATTCCATAATATTCAGGCCGGGTGTGTCGTCAATAAATATTTTTGCGGTAAAAAGCCTGCTTGCAGCATCAATTAAACGTTTAAATTCATCATCCTTTAACCGGCCGGTTCTGGCTGTCTGAGCATTGATACGGGCTTCCATCGTAAGAAAACGCTGAACAAGCTGCTGGCTTGACATCTCAAGACTGAATAACGCAACGTTGGTCTGGAGTTTTGGATCGTGATGCAACGCAGCATTTCTGGCACAACTTAACACAAAGGCTGTTTTTCCCATTGATGGCCTTGCGGCAATAATGATTAAATCGCCAGGTTGCCAGCCGGAGGTATATTTATCTACGTCAAGGCCTGATGGCACACCCGTAACGCCGGCCGGTTTTCCTCTTATATCTTCAAGATAAGCGAGCGTATCTTTCAGTACATCACCTATTGGCCTGGCATTTACCCTTGATTTCGTATTTGATATATCAAAAATTTTTTGCTCGGCACCATCCAATACATCAAAAGCGTCTGACGTAGAATCATAGGCTGTTTTTATGATCTCATTGCAATTTATGATGAGATTTCGCTTAATGGCTTTCTCGCTTATGATCTGGGCATGATAATCAATATTTGCAGCAGAACTAACCGAGCGCGTCAGGTCTGCCAGGTAAGAACTACCTCCAATCGTATCAAGAAGGTTTTTATCACGCAATTCATTTTCGACAGTGAGAATATCAAGCGGATTATCCCTTTCATAAAGTTCATACAACGTTTCAAAAATATGGCGATGCCCCGGCTTATAAAAATCGTCCGGCTTCAGCATTTGCAATGCAATCGTTGCAGCTTCATGCTCAATGAGCATAGAGCCCAACACAGCTTCTTCCACTTCGATGGCCTGAGGTGGAATTCTGCCTTCTTTTTCGAGAGAATCAGAGTTAAACTGTTTTTTTTGACTGCCGGAATTATAGCCGTTATTTTCAGCCATTGATTGCTGCAAATTGTTTTAAAAAGTTGTGAATTGCCGTCCGAAATTTGATCGATAAAGCTATGGCCGCTGCAATAAGAACGGGATGATCAAGGTTGAGTGAATATACTAAAATCCGGACTGATTGTCGCAGTAAAACTTGTAAAAAATTCAGGGAGAACATCCAAGCTCATCATACCTTTCACGTAATCTCTGCACATCTTCCCATGCCGGACGCTTCCATTGTGTATTTCTGAGAAGAGCAGCCGGATGATAGGTTACCATCAGCTCGGTGTTTCTGAATGGATGAAACTTTCCGCGTAAATCCCTCAGGTATTCATCCCGGTTTAGCAGTGTTGTAGCTGATACCTTTCCCAGGCAAAGAATTAATTTTGGAGATATAATATCAATCTGTCTGTAGAGATAGGGGAGGCTTCGATTTCGTTCCTCCGGTAATGGATCTCTGTTGCCAGGGGGACGATGTTTTAAAATATTTGCGATATATACATCCGAACGGTCAAAATTGATCGCTTTTAGAATTTTATTCAAAAGCTGTCCTGCCCTGCCTACAAAAGGCTCGCCTTGCAAATCTTCCTGTTCCCCGGGTGCTTCTCCAATCAGCATGAGATCTGCGGTGGGATTGCCGGTACCAAATACCAGGTTAGTGCCTTCAAGATCTGTCTTTAAATCATCTGATATCAAACATAACTCATATAGTTCTTCGAGGGTATGGCATGCTTCAAGGGCTTTCTTCCATTCAGATTTAGTTTTTTGATTGGAAAAATTACTTCCGGAATCCTGATTAAAATTCTTTTTTGAAGTTTTTTTGTTATCTGAAAGCGATGCTTTATCGGATACATCATCTGAAGCAGAATAATTATCCGCAATAGATTCCACGGAATTTATATTGACAGAAAAATCACCAAATAACTCACGTTCTGTTTCGATAAAATGTATGATATCATCAATTATGCGGGAATCTTTTTTGCTCATTGTTCAGTAAGTTCGTCTATCACAAGTTCCAGATTTACTTTTTCTTCCTTTTGTATTATTTCCGCACAGTGAGCTCCATCTTTAAATCTTTCACCAACTTTAACCGGTATTATTTTATTTTCCAGTGAGAAATCGTAGGGAAATTTAATGCGTATATAGTTGTCCGTCCATCCCTGAATATACCCGTTTTTATTTTCCGATTCGAAAAGGACAGGTCTTATAGAGTTTATAAATTGGGTATCAAAGGCAAATCTTTTTTTGGCTGAAAGACGTCTCAATTTATGAGTTCTTTCCTTTCGCTTTTTATGATCTACAACCGGCTTTAATTTAAGGGCATGGGTATCGGGGCGTTCGGAGTAGGTGAATACATGAAGATATGAAACGTCAAGGCTGTCAATAAATTTAAACGATTTATCAAAGAGCTGATCAGTTTCACCCGGATGACCGGTTATTACATCCGCACCAATACAGGCATCCGGTATCCTTTTTTTTATCATTTCAACTCTTTGCCGGTAAAGTGCAGAATTGTAGCGCCGCCGCATCAATTTCAGCATTGTATCGCTGCCGCTTTGCAGCGGGATGTGGAAATGCGGTTGAATAACTTCAGAATCTGCAGTTAGCCTGATTATATCTTCACTCAGTAAATTGGGTTCAATGGATGATATTCTAATTCGTTGCAGTCCTTCGACTTTTTCAAGAAAATAAAGAAGTTTATAAAAGTTTTCATCCCGGCCGGTGCCAAAATCTCCTGCATTAACTCCTGTAATTACAATCTCTTTAAACCCTTCGCTTACAAGAAATTCAGCATTACGTATAACCGTATCCATTTCAGGGCTCCGGCTTCTGCCTCTCGCAAGAGGAATGGTACAGAAGGAGCATTTATAATCACAGCCATCCTGTATTTTGAGAAATGCACGGGTTCTGTCATCGGATGAAAAAGAGTGATGAAAATCGGCGGCTTCATTTACATCCGTATTGTAGATAATGGTTTTTTCCTGTTTCACAAAATCATCAAAAAGATCGAGAATACGGAATTTATCTTTGGTTCCAAGAACCACATCTACTCCATCGATTTTCGCTATATCATCAGGTTGAAGTTGTGAGTAACAGCCAATTACCGCAACAAAGGCTTCGGGATTTTGAGTTAGTGCACGCCTCACTGTTTTTCTGCAGGTACTATTGGCATTTTGGGTAACCGAGCAGGTATTAATAACATAAATATCTGCTTTTGAACTGAAATCAACAATGCTGTAACCGGATTCTGAAAAATTCCGTTTTATGGTTGATGTCTCAGAAAAGTTAAGCTTGCAGCCAAGTGTTTCGAAAGCAACTTTCTGCATGGATAAATTGTCCGGTTATAAATTGAAATGAATTTCTTCAAAAACGTCAAAAAAATAAAAAATCAGACAGTTTCCTTCGTTTGTTCCTGTTCAAACTTTTCTTCCCAAACTTCCTGGTTTTTCTTTGCATCCTGAATAAAAGATGACTTCTGAACAGCATTGATCAGAATAGAATTTAAAACAGTTGCAGGAAATTTAAGAGGCCGGTCAATGTCCATAAAAAGAACTACTCTTTCGCCGTCGGTATCATTCCAAACCTCATGATCATAGGTATCATCGAACATG
>JBHJOO010000355.1:0-4813 GCA_050329675.1 Balneolaceae bacterium | reverse complement strand
GGTCATGGATGGTCACTTCCCTTTCAGACGGGACAGTTGTCCAGGTGGTATCATTCCAGTTAATCGATTCGAGAACTTCAGGGTTCGAAAACTCCGGAATGTATTTTGAAACCGGATCAGCGAAAGACAATTTACCGCGGTCGGCAAGCTGAACAATAGCAAGTGACGTAACCGGTTTGGTCATAGAGGCAAGCCGAAATATATGATCCGGTTTTAATTTCACATTATTTTCAATATCCGCATATCCAGCCGCTTTCAGGTAAACGATTTTCCCGCCTTTTGTTATGGCAGCAACGGCTCCGGGGATTTTTTCTTCCTCAACCAGGCGTTCAATAAAGGCTGCAATATTTGAAAGAGAATCCGGTAAAAATCCGGCACTTTCCGGTTTTGCATATTCAAAAGAGAAGGCCTCTGTTTTTTGAACAGATTCGCTGCAGGCTGTTGCAATCAAAACAATTATGAATGCCAAATAGCCGGAAATTTTCATGAGTAGCAGAATTGAATTAATGTTGTGTGACGTTGCAGAGTTTATAATCCTCTCACAAGAGAAGATGCATAGTAAACAATGATGAGGCCCAGAACCAGGTTAATTCTGCCAACCCAGCTCGAAATTTTGCGGTATCGTTCCGTCTTTTGATCGCCGGGCAGTTCATCCATCAAACGTGCGGCTTTTGGGCCAAGCCAAAAAACATGAATGGCGCTCAATAAGAGTACATAGACGAAGATATTAAGTTTACTCATTAAAACTTGGCCATAGGCTGTTCGCCAGAATTCAATGTTGGTTAACTGTTCGGCTGAGAAGCCCTTGCCAAGCAGCGCTATGATTCCGGTTAAAATCATGATTAAAAAGATCATCCAGCTGCTTTTGCTGAACAATGTCCCCACTATCTTAAAAAATTCACCCCGCTTTCCTTCAAAAAGAGGCCTTCGGCTTGCAGGAACGAGAATCATTGCAGTGAATAGCATTCCGCCAATCCAGAGCATGGCAAAAATAATGTGAATATATGTAGCCCAGAAATACATGTTGTTTCTTTTTTTGTGAATGTTCAGTTGGATGAGAACATATCAAATTCGGTATTTAATTCCGAAAGCTTTTGGGAAAAAATTCCAACAGCAAGGCACAATAATTTATTAGAAATATCAATTTTTTGATTACTTTTCACGGCTTAAAAAGCCTTTTTACTTTATGGAAACAATCTGGATAACCATTGGAATTCTTTTTATTCTGGCAGGAATCATCGGTTCATTTTTGCCGGTTATTCCCGGTCCGCCACTTGGTTATATTGGGCTTTTGCTGCTGCAGCTGACCGATAATTATGGTTTCAGTATAATGTTCCTGGTGATCTGGGGACTGATTGTTGTTGTTGTGGTAACACTTGAAAACATTCTGCCAGCAATTGGTACACAACAATCGGGTGGTACCCGGTATGGAATTTGGGGATGTCTTGCCGGCGTAGTGGTCGGGCTTTTCTTTCCCCCGTTTGGAATTGTGTTTGGCCCATTGATCGGTGCATTTGCAGGTGAGCTTATTGCCGGACAAAAATCGGATGCAGCCCTGCGTTCTGCAATTGGTTCTTTTATAGGTTTTTTTGTGGGAACCCTTCTTAAAGTTATCGTCTCGGTAATGATGGCATATTATTTTGTTGTAAATATTTTGTGAATTAAGCCTAAGAAATCATTCATCTTTTAAAAACAGAAAAGCCGTGCCTGTAAAAAGTGCAGCAGCAAACGCAGCGGTGTAAAACGTCCCTTCAAGGCTAAAAGCTGAATATGCCAGGCCGAGTAAATAGGGGCCCAAAGCCTGCCCGACTCGCATTACCACCCAGTTTACGGATAGAAATGCAGCCCTGTACTCTTTCAGTGCATAGCCGGTGAGCAGATTCAGAATGCTTGGAATATTAATTCCCTGGGCAATACCGAAGAGGGAAACCGGAAGGATGAACCACCAGATATTTTCAACCAGCGGGATATACAGAAAAATAATCAAATAGAGAAGAGATGAAACTTTAATAAGGCGTATCTCCGAAAAACGTAACGTCAGTTTACCAAGTTTTGATGCTGTATAAGCAGTAATCAGTGAAGATCCTGAAAGTATCACACCAATCCATAGCGAATTCTGGCCAAATTTTTCATCCAGAAGAATGGTAAAAAAAGTAATGTACCCGCCGTAAAGAATAATAAATGTCAAAAAAATGCTTACAAACAGAGGGAGTACCCTTTTTGAAATAAGAGATGAGGCCGCATTCCTGAAAATTTGCCTGAAATTCATTCGCTCATCAGGCATTGTATTTTTTAATGCAATTAAAACGAAAAGGCCAACAGGTATAGCCAGCAGGCTCAGATAAAAAGGATAGAACCAGCCAAAAAGAGCAAGAGCGCCGCCAACTGCCGGGTATATGGCTGTTCCAATACTTAGAACACTGCCATTATATCCCATGGCAGATGCACGTTTGTTTCCGGAATATAAATCTCCGATCAGGGTCAGATTAAGTGCTCCCAGGGATGCACTGCCCGTACCCTGAATGGCGCGTAACCATAACATTTGATCAAATGTTGAAGCAAAAGCACATGCCGTACCGGCTATACCAAATACGAAAAGTGAGGGAATCAGGATGATTTTTCTGCCATACCGGTCAGCCAGGATGCCAAGTACCGGTGTTAATAAAACACCCGGGAGAGTATAAAATGTTATCAGCAGCCCGATTTCCTTTGCGGAAATTCCAAATGCATCAGCAATAGATGGAAAAGCCGGTGCTATGGAAGAGACACCCATTACCGCCGTAAGAGTTATGCCAAAAATCACATATAAATTTTTGTCGCGTAATAACCGGTTTTCCGGAGAGGCCTGATTCAAAATGGCAGGATTGGTGAAATTTCAAAATTTCATGAAAATAGAGATATTTTACTATCCTAACCAGTTTAGTTCCCGTATCTGTGAGAGATAACATCACAAATCCCTGATCATTTTTAAAGACTTATCTTTTCATAAGAGCTAATTTCTATATAAATTTGATTCATAAATCAAAGCCAATCAGATAATCCTTTTAAGAATTAAAATTTAAAGCATTGATCGTTGATAAAAGTGTGTTGACGGATTTATCCGAACACCGTTACACAATAAGTATCGCAAAGACTGAAGATGAAGTTGAAGAGGCTCTGAGGCTTCGTTATGAAATATTCTACAATGAACTTGACAGGGATAAATACGACTTGCCTTGCCATCATTTAATTGTTAAAGAAAACAAGAGGAAGCAGATTATCGGTACATACCGGCTGCAAACGTATGAGATGGCGGAAGCCGGTGAAGGATTTTATTCTGACAGTTATTATAAACTGAACGAGTTTCCGGATTCTATTTTGAAACAAAGTTTTGAAGTCGGAAGAGCCTGTATTGATGAAAAACACCGCAATGGACGGGTTCTGTATCTATTATGGAAAGGATTTGCCGGGTACCTCCGATACTACAAGAAGCGATACCTGATCGGAAGCCTGGGAATTCCGGCAAAAGACAAAAGTGAGGCTTCATCTGTTTACAATTATTTCAAAAATGATGGCAAATTGAACGATGAATTTTTGATCAATGCAAGAATACCATACCGGTTTGATTTAGATGAAAAATTTGTAAGCATGAAGTCCGGGTTTGAAGTTCCGCCTCTTCTTCAAAATTATCTGAGTATTGGCTGCAGAGTTTGCAGTGAACCTGCATATCATCAGGAAATGAAACTTTTGTATATAATGATTTTTTTGGATACCGAGACAATTACCCCGAGAGTAAGGAAAATGTTTTTTGAATGATGTTTAAAAACCAGATAATTTTTTATTCAATCCCTGCTGATAAAATAGAATATTTTGTTTTTAAAATTTTACGCTGCATTTAGATTATTTGCGATTACAATTTATACGGGTGTTACTTTTGGAATATATGCCTCAGGGCTTTTAGTTGTGAAAGTAACGGGCATAAGATATGAGCCGTGGCGTAATTTATTCATGAGAGTGTGGGCGAAGGGAGTCGTTGTTATCTTCAATATCAAGATAATAGCCGCAGGTAAGCCACCCGAACCGCCCTTTTTCATTGTTTCCAATCATTTAAGTTACCTTGATATTGTACCGCTTTATATCAGTATGAAGTGTACTTTTGTTGCTAAAAAAGAGGTTAGAAGCTGGCCGCTGCTGGGTACTATGGTTCATGCGGTTGGTGTCATTTTTGTTGACAGAACAAAACAGAGGGATGTATCGAGGGTAAATAAACTTCTGTCTGAATCACTTAATCATTACCAGGGCCTGGTATTGTTTCCCGAGGGTACTTCATCGGGCGGCCAAGAGGTGCTTCCATTTCATTCTTCTCTGCTCGAACTGCCGGCTGCCGGCAATATCCCTGTTCATACAGTATCGCTTTATTACGAAACGGGTAAAAAAGATCTGCCGGCCATTGACAGTGTCTGCTTTTTTGGGGCAAGAGAATCTTTTCTCAGCCATGTATTTAAACTGGCTCAAACAAGAAAAATAGTCTGTAAAATCCGTTTTGGTGATGAGCCTGTGCAATCAGGCAACAGGAAGAAACTGGCAGCTAAACTGCATGAAAAGGTGAAAGAACTGTTTGAGCCAACTGCGCCCAAATCCGGACAGGTTTACCGTGAAGAAACAATATAGACCCGGGTTAGTCAAGTTTATCGAAACTGATTAAATATCGTTATTTCGCTACATCATTAAATCATCAGGCATCAGATGAATATCAGCACCAAAAAATCAATCTATGCTTTGATCACTGTCTGAGCCGTATCAGCCACTTCATATCTTCCATGTTTAACATGAG
>JBHJOO010000102.1:0-5198 GCA_050329675.1 Balneolaceae bacterium | reverse complement strand
CCTTCGGAATATTTTGTGAAATCAACCGGCCGGATTCCGATCCAGACCATAAATAAGATCAGGGGGATCAAAAGACCTATTTCCCTGCCGTTTATGTCTATGAGTTTCTTATTCTCTTCATGAGTAACAGGCCCGAACATCACTCTCTGGTACATCCACAACATGTAAACAGCTGCCAGGATAACTCCCAGTGCAGCCAGAACAGCATATACTTTTCTGCCATATAATTCGGAAACAAAACTGCCATTCAAAATTAAAAATTCTCCAACAAACCCATTCAATCCGGGAAGACCGATTGAAGCGAGCGTGGAAATCATAAACATAACTGCAAACACAGGCATAATTTTGGCAATACCACCAAAATCCTTTATCAGGCGTGTGTGCCGGCGATCATATATCATCCCGACAATAAGAAAGAGTGCCCCTGTTGAAAGTCCGTGATTAACCATTTGTATGATCGCTCCCTGAACGGCAATGGTATTGAAAGCAAATATTCCAAGAACTACAAACCCAAGGTGGCTTACCGATGAATAGGCAACCAGTTTTTTCACATCCTTTTGCACCATGGCTACCAATGCACCATAAATAATGCCAATGATTGCAAGAATTGCAAACCAGGGTGCAAATTCCATAAACGCATTGGGGAAAACCGGAAGGCAGACCCTGACCAAACCATACGTACCCATTTTCAGCATGATAGCTGCCAGAACAACGGATCCTGCAGTTGGAGCTTCGGTATGTGCATATGGCAACCAGGTATGAAAGGGAAACAACGGTACCTTGATACAGAAAGCCAAAGCAAAAGCCAAAAACATATACGTCTGTTCTACAAGCCCGATTTGATATTCAGGGCCTGAAATAAATCGCCAGTCTGCCGTAAATGTATAGACTTCCGTTGCGGCTCCCGCATGATAACCCAGATAAATTAAAGCGACCAGCATAATCAGGGAGCCGGTAAGTGTGTAGATAAAAAACTTAATGGTAGCCCGTATTCGATCAACGCCACCCCATATACCAATTAAAAAATACATGGGAATGAGCGATAGCTCAAAGAATACATAGAATACAATTAAATCAAGAGCTGCAAACACCCCCAGAGAGGCCGATTGCAGTAACAGCAGCATAGAGTAATAGCCCACCAAATGTTTGGTAATTGAATTCCATGATGACAAAATAACGATTGGGCCGAATAATGTAGTGAGCATGAAAAGCAAAATACTCAGCCCGTCGAGTCCCACAAGGTATTTCACGTCAAATCCGGGCAGAACAGCAGATCCTTCCGTTACAAACTGTGGAACAGATGATGCTGATACATCAAACCCCAGCAGAAGTGGAATAGATAAAATAAAAGTTAACGTAGTTATAAAAAGACTAATCCACTTTACAGATTCATCATTCCGGAAGAGCAGAATACCGAGTATACCAAACAAAGGCAGATAAATAACAATGTTTAAAAGGATATCCATAAAATTATTTTGTCAAATACTTTAGAACAACATCAGAGTTAACAGAAGAATTACACCGATTATTAAAAACAGAGCATAGTTTGATACGACTCCGGTTTGAATGTATCTGAGTAAACTGCCAAAAAGCCGAACCGAACCAGCTATTGCATTCACACTTCCATCTACAATTTTCATATCGAAAACGGCCAGTATTTTATCAGCACATTTTACTGTGGGGTTGATTACTATTGTCTCGTAGAACTCATCCAGGTTATATTTCTCTTTCCACACATTGTAAAGTTCACCGAATCGGGATGAAAGCCTGGCATCTGATTCTTCAAGCTGGTCGCTTCCGTAAAACTTATAAGCCGTTATTACTCCGGCAATGGCAACGGCAATTGAAATAAACATCAATAGCCACTCGGATGCATGTGAAAGTACAAGTGGATAATCGGCTGCAACAGCATATAGCCAGTCATGCAGCAGATTGATATGTGCTTCCGTTCCGGTAAAAGTTTCTGCTATAAAATTCGGTACTCCAATAAATCCTCCAATCACCGAAAGAATTCCAAGTGACCATAGAGGGACTGTCATTGATGCAGGACTTTCATGCAGATATTTTTCAGACCCTTCCGCTTCTTTCAATTTGCCGGGAAGTTTGAATGTGCCATGAAATGTTCCAAAAGTTAATCTGAACATATAGAATGCCGTTATAAAAGCCGTAATCATTCCGACTGTCCATAAAATGATATAAAACGCACCGGCAAATTCGCCCATGCCGGCATTGAATGTATGCATCAAAATTTCATCTTTCGAGAAAAAACCAGCCAGTGGAGGTATCCCGGCAATTGCTATCGTTGCCAGTAAAAATGTTTTATAAGTTGATGGCATATAGTCTTTTAAACCACCCATAAAACGCATATCCTGCGGATCAAAATGTACATTTTTCCCTTCTTTATGAAGTTCGTGTTCAACATGTTCCATGGCGTGTATTACTGAGCCGGAACCAAGAAAGAGACAGGCTTTAAAAAATGCGTGAGTTACCACATGAAAAATTGCAGCTGTAAATGCTCCGGAGCCAAGTGCAAGAAACATAAATCCAAGCTGAGAAACTGTGGAATAGGCCAGCACCCGTTTGATATCATATTGTGTTAGAGCGATTGTGGCTGCAACGATCGCAGTAAGAGCACCGATCACAGCAACAATTAACATCAGTTCGGGTGATAATACGAACATGGGAGATAATCTTGTGACAAGATAAATACCCGATGTAACCATCGTTGCCGCATGAATCAGTGCTGATACAGAGGTTGGACCGGCCATAGCATCCGGCAGCCAGACAAATAATGGAATCTGTGCACTTTTTCCTGTAGCGCCTATCAGCATTAATAATCCGATCCAGAATATTTCATCGGCAGAAAATAGTTCAAGATTTCCTAAAATTGCATCAAAATTCAGGCTGCCGACCGTTTCAAAAACCATAAAAATAGCCACCAGAAAAGCAAAATCACCAACCCGATTATATATAAACGCCTTTTTAGCTGCATCTGATTTTGCCATATCTGAATACCAAAAACCGATCAAAAGATATGAACACAGGCCAACTCCCTCCCAGCCTAAAAATAGCAACAACAGGTTATTGCCGAGTACCAGGTTCAGCATTGCAAATATGAAAAGATTCATATAGGCAAAAAATTTCCAGTAACCTTCATCATGGGCCATATAACCCATTGAATAGAGATGTATTAATGACCCCACACCTGTAACCACAAGCGCCATAACAAGAGATAATTCATCAATCCTGTAGGCAATATCTACTGAGAAAGTACCGGCTTCAATCCAGGTGAAAAGTGTAGCAACAAGAGCTGTTGAACCGGAGCTGAAATTCAGGAAGAGATATAGGGATATTAAAAATGGAACAAAAACTGCAAGATTTGCAATAGTACCGATCAGAGTTTTTTTCTCTCTGAAAGATGCTGACGCCAGTCCTGTTACCCCGTTAAATATAAACCCAAAAAGTGGCAGCCCAATAATCAGGCTGACAAGCAGTGTAACTGTGTCCATTCAATAGGTTGTTTTTTGATTATAGCACAGAGAGCTATTGCAGTAGAGTTAGTATGGTTTAATGGAGTGCAAAGATACAAAAATCTATTTGAAGATAAACCGGTAACATGGAATTGAATGAAGTTTTTTATTTATACACATTGCTCAAACTCTGAGTTATCTGTCAAAAAATGATTCAAAAAGGTGACATTTTTGATTTTATTAAATTTGTTCAAAATCACATTGCAGTACATACATCTTTTTTAATATGTTTAAGCTTGTAAAAAATAACTGACACTACTGATGCGAAGACTCTCTGTTTACAGCTTTTTTTTGTCTTTTTTGTCTCTGATGATTTTCTGGCTCATAATGAGCGGGAAAACGGATGATCCGCTCTACATCTCATTCGGGGTACTTAGTGTAGTTATTACAATGGCTTTCAATCACAAACTTAAAAATCATCATTTTTTCGAGAATGAGATGGATAATTTGTCAGAGCTTCGTTTTGCCAAAGCCATTACTTATGTATTCTGGATACTGAAAGAGATTCTACTGGCAGGATTTCATGTTGCATCTGTAATTATTGACCCCCGTAAAAGAGTTGAAACCTATATACTTAAATTCAGGGTCGATTTGCCAAGTGCAAATGCAAAAATGATTCTGGGTAATTCAATAACACTGACACCCGGTACACTTACTATTGATATTGTAGGTGATGAGTTTACAGTTCATGCACTTACCCCGGCCTCTTACAAAAGCATAACCAGTGACACTATGCCAAAGAGAGTGCTCGGGCTTTTTGAGAAAACAGATCGTCCTGTTATTAAAGATGTCAGGTTGATTTCAAACGAAAAGGACCTCTGATGACAACATTTTTCCTTTACAGTTCCGTAATTCTGACAATCATTATAGCCGTTCCATTGTTACGGGTGTTGAATGGTCCGTCAGTATTCGACCGCCTGGTTGGTGCCAATGCCATTGCCACTAAAACGATTGTATTGATTTGTCTTATCGGTTATTTGTATGGCCGCATTGATATGTTTATTGACATAACTCTTGCTTATGCGGTTCTGGGATTTGTTGGTGTGCTGGCAATTGCCAAATATGTGACAACTAAAATCGCAAGAGAGGAATAGGTTATGCCAGTTCAATCCATTTTAAGTATTATTCTGATTAGCCTTGGCATCTTTTTCATGTTTGTAGGCAGTGTTGGTATTGTCTCATTGCCGGATTTTTATTCCCGCACGCATGCTGTAAGTAAAAGTGACACCCTTGGTGTAATGTTTGTAGTTCTGGGATTAATCGTCTTTGAAGGATTTACAATGAACAGCCTTAAACTCCTTTTTATCGTTATTTTTATCCTTCTTGCCAACCCGATTGGCTCGCACGCTCTTGCAAGAGCCGCCATGCTGAGCGGTCTTAAACCTAAACTGAACGGCAAAAAACAAAACCAGGAGGAGGTATGAACTGGGAGCTTGAACTGGTACTCTACATATTTATTGCTTTATCTGCATTTGTATCACTGAAAGTCAGGGATCTTCTCGTTGCTGTTGTTATGTTTACAATTTTTAGTTTCTCAATGGCACTGCTTTTTGTTGCAATGGGTGCAATCGATGTTGGATTTACGGAGGCTGTAGTAGGTGCAGGAGTTACCGGAATTTTATTTGTAGTCGCAATTTATCAAACAACACGGGAGTCGAAAGATTGAAA
>JBHJOO010000455.1:0-9734 GCA_050329675.1 Balneolaceae bacterium | reverse complement strand
CCTGGTTCAGGTTTTGAACCACAGAGAGTCGCGCAGATTGATGCACAGAGTCCGCAAGGAACACAAAATAAAAGCATTGTTATTTTATGGAACTTGAGTTAGGGATGTGACAGCTTGTATTGTCGGCCAAGTCATCACGAATGTAATCTGAATGACTTTCTTTGTGCAACCGTACTATTAAAATTTACATGACATTTGTGTGATGCCATATTTAAGAGTTCAATCGAAAAGTATCATTTCTTCTGGGATAGGGATATATTTACAAAGATATGAGCAAAAAAGACAGGCATGATATTCATTTTTTGGAAGCAGATAATTACACTGTAACTTCCGGGGGACACTGGTTTAATGCAACAAGCAAAACGGTGGATGAATTTGTTCCGAACCTGCTTGATATTCACAGTTTTGATAAGCTTATATCGCGGGCGGTTCTGTGGATTAACAGTACTGACAGTATCGCCATGCTCCTGTATTTTCTGCTTGTTTTTACCACTAACACAACAATCGCAGCTATAACTGCGCTCGTTTTTCATCTCTGGTGGTATTTTAACAAAAGTGCTTTTGTTAATCTTCTTTTTATGCCGTTGCTAAATGTGATCAATAAAGACTTTACTCAGCTCCTGGTGGCGGCTGTTGCCCTTAGCTTTCTTGGAATTCACGGTAATTATCCGGGTTTGATCATTGGAATTATCTATTTCTTTCTTTTTAAAGTAGGACTTTTGCGAATGCTTCTTGACAGAATACTTGCAGGCAGAAAAACAGATAAACTCCCGCTGAATGACAGAGTTTTTAAAATGGTTTTAATCAGATACGCAATGTATGAGAATATGGCACCGCCTGAGGTTCAGAAAATTGATAAACATGTTCAGGACGCCGTAATGAATAATAAATTTAACCGCAGAAGATGAGTTCTAAAATCCTGTTTATCGCCAGGCACGGCGAAACAGATTATAACAAAAATAAATTATTGCAGGGACGTGGAATTGATGCTCCATTGAATTCAACCGGGATATTACAAGCCGGTTTGCTTGCTGATTATTTAAATAACTATCCGATTGAGTGTGTGGTCAGCAGTAGCTTAAAACGGTCCTGTCAAACAGCAGAAGTTCTTGCAAGGCGAATCGGCATTAACGTAATACGTGAAAAAAATCTTGATGAGATGGATTTCGGAGATTTGGAAGGATTGAAATTCAGTGCCGTTGGTGATCAGCTTGATTCTATTCAGCAAAAATGGGCTAATGGAAATACGGAGTACAAGATGCCGGGAGGCGAATCACCTGCTGAGGTTACAAAAGAGTTTCAGAATCCATGAACGGGATTTTGAATGAAAACAATCACACCTGTTATGCATTTATTTTACATGGGCGCCTTATCCGTATTCTTTTATCGGAATGGCTTGGATATGGTTTAAAAAACATGCAAAAAATTAATCACTCGAATGGGGCTGTCAATAAACTGGTTCTTAACGAATCTCAGGACATAATTGTGAAATACCTGAATAAAACAGATCATCTTGAACAGTATACAACTTAAATAATTTTGGAAAATCAATAAGAATCTTATCTCTAAAAAATGAGTGATAAAGTAAAGAATATGTTTGCTGATATTGCTGGTGACTATGACCGGATAAACAGCATACTTTCATTTGGTGTCCATAATGCATGGCGTAAAAAAGCAGTGATCGAAAGCGGTGCAGAAGAGGGCCATCAAGTTCTTGACTGTGCTACCGGTACAGGAGATCTGGCAATTGAATTTAAAAAAGCTGTAGGTGAAACAGGCTATGTGCTCGGAACTGACTTTTGTAAGGAGATGATCGAATTTGCACCCGCTAAAGCAAAGCAGGATAATCTTGAAGTTGTTTTTGAGGTTGCTGATGCCATGAATCTGCCTTATGAAAATAATCGTTTTGATATTGCAAGTATCGCCTTTGGAATACGTAATGTGGATGATCCGGTTATTTGTCTGAAGGAAATGTCCCGGGTTGTAAAACCGGGAGGAAAGGTTGTAATTCTTGAATTTGGGCAACCCGGAGGATTTATTCGCATACCCTATCAAATCTATAGTAAACATGTTATGCCTGCAATTGGCGGCTGGCTTAGCGGTAATAAAGATGCATATACTTACCTGCCGGAAACAAGTGCCAT
This sequence comes from Balneolaceae bacterium, assembly GCA_050329675.1. GTDB lineage: Bacteria > Bacteroidota > Rhodothermia > Balneolales > Balneolaceae > CAYVBJ01. The sequence continues at coordinate 7,590 of JBHJOO010000455.1, read as the reverse complement.
ATTTGCTTCTGGTGAAGCTTTTCTTCAATTAATGGATGAAGCAAATGTTTTTGTGAACACAAAGGCTGTAAAGTGTACCGGCGGCATCGCATATATATATGTAGGTTCGGTAAAATAAACTTATATTAGACTGCTGATTTAAACGGATCTTAAATTCTACATTAATGCATATAGAAGAAATAAAAAATTACATTCCACATCGCTACCCTTTTTTGTTTGTCGACAGAGTTCTTGAGATTGAAGAGAATCGTATTGTAACAGTGAAAAATGTTACAGTGAATGAAGATTTTTTTAATGGTCACTTTCCGGGCGTGCCAATAATGCCCGGAGTTTTACAGCTGGAGGCATTGGCTCAAAGCGGTTGCATCCTGCTGATGAAAAACAAGGTTGAAAACCCCGATAAAAATCTGCTCGTTTTTACAGGAATTAAAAGTGCCCGGTTCAGAAAATCGGTGGTACCTGGCGATCAGCTTGTGATGGAAGTGATTTTAACGAATCAGAGGAAAAATTTTATAAATATGGAAGGTATATCAAAAGTGGATGGCAATATCGTGTGTGAGCTCGTAGCATCTGCAGCAATTGTGCCAAAAGACAAAGCATGAGTACACAAAAGAGTTCAGGCCAGCCGGTTAAAGTAACGACTCAAACTGTTGTTGAGATGAAAAGGCAGAATGAGAAAATCAGCATGTTGACAGCATATGATTATACAATGGCCGGAATTTTGGATTCAGCAGGTATTGATGTCATTTTGGTAGGAGACTCGGCCAGCAATGTGATGGCCGGATTTGAAACAACGGTACCTATGACTCTTGACCACATGATTTATCACACCTCTTGTGTGGTCAGGGGGGTAAACCGCGCACTTGTTATTGCTGATTTGCCTTTTATGAGTTACCAGGTAACAGCAAAAGAAGCCCTGATCAGTGCCGGCAGGATGATGAAAGAAGCCGGTGCGCATGGTGTTAAACTGGAAGGCGGCAGCAGTGTGGTTAATACAATAAGGCGGATAGTCGATGCTGGAATTCCTGTAATGGGGCATCTCGGCCTCACACCACAGAGTATTTATAAATTCGGGACCTATAAGGTTCGTGCAAAAGAGAAAGAAGAGGCGGAAAAACTTTTGGAAGATGCTTTAAAACTTGAAAAAGCAGGGGTTTTTTCAATTGTGCTTGAAAAAATTCCGGCAACCCTCGCTAATGAAGTTACACGATCGGTTGATGTCCCAACCATAGGAATCGGAGCCGGACCGGATTGTGACGGACAAGTTCTTGTTTTACATGATATGCTCGGTTTAAATAAGGATTTTTCTCCCCGCTTTTTAAGACGATATGCCGATTTAAACAAATCGGTATCTGAAGCTGTCGGTAATTATATAAATGATGTGAAAACAGGTGATTTTCCAAATGAAACTGAAATTTATAATTAATTATGCTTTTACATTATGAGCTTTAAAAAACCATTGATTCTGGTTTGTAATGATGATGGCATATTCTCGCCGGGAATTAAGGCCCTGGCTGAAGTGGCTGATGAATTTGGTGATGTTGAAATTGTTGCCCCCGACCGGCAGCAGAGTGCAGTCGGGCATGCTATCACGGTTTCAACTCCCTTGCGATCACGTCCATTTCGAATTGATAATCGTTTTAATGGCCAGGCGGTAACAGGAACACCGGCCGATTCAGTAAAGCTCGCACATAATCAGCTTTTATCAAGGAAACCGGATCTTGTAGTGAGCGGAATAAATCATGGCAGCAATGCAGGTATAAATATACTTTATTCAGGAACGGTTAGTGCTGCAACTGAAGGCACCATTTTGGGACTACCCTCAATTGCAATTTCCTGTACAGATTTCAGTGAAAATGCTGATCTCTCAGGATCAAAAGAAGCTTCCCGAAAGGTGATTGGATATGTTTTGAATCACGGTTTGCCGCGGGGTGTAACATTAAATCTGAATGTACCCCCGGGTTCTTTAAAAGAGATTAAATGGGCTCGCCAGGCAAACAGCCGCTATATTGAAGAATTTGAAGGCAGAATGGACCCGAACAACCGCTCATATTACTGGCTTACCGGAAAATTCGAACTGCTTGAAACTGATGATGACAATGATATTGCAATTCTTGAAAAAGGTTTTGCTTCATTGACACCAATTCAGTACGATTTGACATCCTACTCCCTGTTAAGAGATCTGAGGGAAATAAGGCTTTAAGATCGCTTGCCCATCAACAAGTAAACTTCATAATAATTGCCGGTAATATTTACCTCAGCAACCAATAAATCCAATCCGGCGGCATCAATTGCATTACTTCCTCCCGCTTTTCTTACCGCATCATGAATGGCCTTGTTAAAGGAGATTTCCATTGAACGGGATTTTCCGATTGATGAATATAATTGCATTCCGGAATACTTGTTTTGAAGTGTATTGGGATTCCGGTACCATGAAGGAAGGGACGCCTGGCTGTTCTGCGGCTGAACTTCTTTAATTCTGAATTCGAACCGGGATACTTTATTATTTGCTGAATTTCTCAATTCAATATCATAATTATGACCTTGCTGCAGAGATAATGTTGCTGGTGTTATACCTCTGTTTTGGCCATTTACGATAATACTCAGATCACGCGCCTTCGTAAATAGATCAGAATGTACTTCAATTGATTTTTGAGCTTCGCTAAATGTTGGGAATAACAGAAAAATCACTATCAGTAGAAGTTTCATAAACTCTCAACTTGTTCCGATTGATAAATCTTACCATAATTTATCAGATAATATCATAAATACAAGTAAGTCAATGATATTTTAATACTAAGCTTGTCAGCCGTCAGCTAACAAAACGCTGGCTATACGCTCAGAAGCACGTCCGTCGCCAAAAAGAGATAATTTTTCATGCCTGTTCCTGTTATTGCTGCTAAAAATATTTTCTGTAAAATTTATGATTTTATCTTCATCTGTTCCTGCCAATACACCTGCACCTGCTTCAATCAATTCAGGGCGTTCGGTTTTATTGCGCAAGATAATAACCGGTTTTCCAAGAGAAGGAGCTTCTTCCTGTATTCCACCCGAATCGGTTAGAATCAAATCGGAAGCGGCCATCAAGGGGACAAAATCAAAATAATTTAGCGGTTTAATAAGCTTGATTTGATTGTGGTTTCGAATCATATCCAAATTTTCGAGTATTGCAGGATTGGGATGCACGGGAAATATAAATCTGTATTCGGGGTGCATGTCAGCCATTTTTAAAACGGCACGGAAAATGCATTTTTGAGGCGTGCCATAATTTTCTCTTCTATGCGTAGTAAGCAATATTAATTTTTCATTTTCCGTAATGGAATATTTATTTCTGGTGGTTTTGGTGTTTGTATTTTTTCTATTCAGGATAAGATGTAAAGCATCAACAACCGTATTTCCGGTTAAATGAATAGCGGTTTCAGGAATATTTTCCCTCAACAGGTTTTCTGTTGCCCTGTCTGTCGGTGTAAAGTGAACAGAGCTTAAATGGGAGATCAGCCGGCGGTTCATTTCTTCTGGAAAAGGCTGTTGCATATCATGCGACCTTAACCCCGCTTCAACGTGGGCAACGGATATTTTTGCGAGAAAGGCTGTCTGTGCACCTGCCAAAGCAGAGGAAGTGTCTCCCTGAATCACCACCCAATCGGGTTTTATGACGTTATAAAGTTTCGGTAATTCAAGGAAAAGTTTTTGTAAAACCTCAGTTGGGGATTGTGTTTTACTCATAATTTTAAGTTCAAAATCTGGTTTTATTTTGAACCAATTCAAAACTTCGTCGGCAAGAGTGGTGTGTTGACCGGTGTGGACAATAACGGCAGAATTACCCATTTGTCTCAACTTCAGAATCAATGGAACAAGCTTTATAGCTTCAGGCCTCGTGCCAAGTAAGATTACTATTTTCGACATTATTTGAATAATTTTTTATAAGCCAGCAGTGTTTGACCGGCTACATTTTGCCAGCTGAAATTCTTTATGATATAATTTCTTAAAGCATTTGAATGTTTTGACTCAAGTGCGGATCGTACAGCTTTTTGTATGGATGGAATCGATAAGGGGTCCAGATAAAAGGCTTCATCACCGAAGTACTCCGTGGTACCACCAACTCTTGTAATTGCAATTTTACAACCGGCAAGTGCTGCCTCAAGGGCTGCTATCCCGGGCGTTTCGAATAAAGAAGGCAGGATAAATGTATCGGCGGCAGCATAGGCTGATTCAAGCAGGGGATCGTCATTTTGAACTGTATTAAGAAGCAGGATTCTGTCGTTTAATTCTGCAAGCTTTATACAGTCACGGCTGTATGAATCGGATCGGAAAGATCCTAAAATGACCAGGTGATGATCAATGTTTTGAAAGGCCTTGATCAGCCGCCAGATATTTTTCCGTGGTGCAGAGGCATCTCCTGCAAATAAGGCAAAATTTTTAAGCCCGTATTTTTGAAAAAAATAATCCGGTTTAGCTTCCTTAAATCTTAAATCCACGCCATTAGGGATAACATTTATTTTAGAAGAGTCAATTCCGAATCCATTTTCTATCAATCTTGCCTCCGCTTTGGTGTTGGGTAGTATAGCATCAGCATAGCGGCAAATTTTAGATTTTATCCCGTAATCTGTAAAGACACCTCTAACCACAGGTTTAAATAGTTTTTCAAACCGAAGGGCAGCTTTGATTGACGATTCACCTCTTTGAGTAAAAAATACAGGTGAAACCACCAGTTTTGCTTTGCATTCCGAGAATTTTCTTGCCGCTGAAAGCGTTTCGTTTCCTGCAAGAAAAAGATGAACAATATCATATTCATCCGGATTCACAGGGTTCCATGGATTAAACAAATCAACATGGACTCCTATTCTTTTCAAATGTTTTATGGTTTGAAACGATTGAGTACGACCCCCGCCGTTGACAATACCAACTGAAAGGGGGGTAATGGCCAGCACATTGAGGTTTAGAGTCTCCATAACCTGCTGAAAAATTCAGATTTTAAAAGTTTAGCTTTATTATTTCCAGTATTGATTTTTCTTAGCTGACTCTTATGCGATTTTCGATAAAATTCTTTTGTTTCTGCATTTTTTAATAATAAGTGAACCGGACGGGTAATCAAAAATTTGTTATTGCCGGTGTGCACAGAAATTTGAAAATCATCTGAGTTATCTGATAACTCTAAAAAAAGTTTTCCATTCTCAACGAAGGCATTCAAAAAAGAGGATTCTCTCTTCCGCCACCAGGTTGCCCATTCAAGAAATGTAAGGGATGTTACCCCTGAAGTGTTTTTTATAAAATCAAAAACGGATTTCCAGACACTTTGATGATTATCCAGTGGATGATGATAAAAAATAACCGGTTCGCGGAAATAAAATTTTAATTGTGCTGCAGACTGAAAATAAAGTATCATTTCATTTTCATCTGCACCGGCTTTTATAAGCGATGAGATGCAAACAGGATGAATGGGAAGCTGAAGTGTGCTTTGGCGGGTAAAAACAGGAAGCCCGTCATAATGATATGAAAATTCACTCGAGTAATTAAAATGAAAGTGTTTGACTGATTTCTGCACAATATCATTCCATATACCATATGGCGAAGCATATCCCTTTGGTTTGAATCTTGCGGATTGAAGCAAATGGAGTGCTTTTTTTATGTTAAGTATGTTTTTATTTAATTGGTCATAAACCTTATGCTCATATCCATGAACGGCAATTTCACCATTTTTTAATCGCCTGAAATGCTCAAGCCACTTTTCGTGTGCTTTTGTGTGTAAGAACCATGAATTTGGAATGGACTCTTCATTTAAAAAATGAATCAGTTTTTCAGCATCATCCACAGATGCAAAGTCGGAATCAATACGAAAAGCAAATAGTGAATCCGAATCGCCGGGGTACCACCATTTATGTACAAGGGGCAAATTCTGAATCTCATGAAGCCGGATTAACAAGCGAAGCAGAACATGAATCAGTTTCTGTTTGGATACCCGGCTGACATGTTCATAAGCTGTTTTTTTTTCATTTACGGGAAATGCTTTTTGTGCTGAAGATGAATCCGTAAATAATTTTCCAAACGGTAAGCCGCAAAATATATATGGATTGGATGATTCAGGCCGAATCCAGATCGTTTTTTCAGCTAAATCAGCTTGTGGATGTTTAAGAACAGAATGATAGATATCTATTTGGTTTAAATCACCAAGAAAAGCATCATCAGGGTCAAGCTGAAGGGTAGTAATATTCCGCCGGGTCAGCCAATAATGTTGAACAGCACCAGATAAATCCAAAACAGCGCCACCGGCTTTCAAATAATATTCAAACTCTTTCTGAAACGATTCATTATTGGTTTCAGAAATAATTACGGAGAAATTGGTTATCCAGCTTTCATAAATATTATGACAGCGTTCCCACGGAATCCCCATTGTATTCAGCATCAGCTCAAGACCCGGATGGCAGTTAAAAACTCCAATTCGAATTTGTTTTTTCATTTAAATAATCTATCGCTTAGCCAGGCTAAATCAGACCCTTTTATGGTTTTAAATAAAAACAAAAGTATCAGGTAAAAAATGGGAATATAAAAAAGAGAAAACGCGTAATGATATATTCCAAACAGAACACTTATCATGATAACCAATATAAAAATACTGATTTGTATCATTGGAATTTGAACATCAATTTTCATCACCTTTATAAAGTACATATACATAAAAAGCATCCCGGTTATTTCGGAAAGTACTACAGCAAATGAGATCCAGCTTAGATTTCCAATGAATGAAACAAAAAGCAAAATGAAAAAAACAAACACACCCGATTTCGCGGCACTTTTCAGATAATAGGAATCGTTGCCTGTTGCAATTAAACCGTATGCAAAAATAGAATTTGCAAACGTCGCCGGAAGAAAAAATGACAGAACCGGCAGTATCACTGCTGATTGTCTGAAGCCTTCACCAAAAATCAGCGGTATGATGCGATCTGATCCAAAATAGAGTACCAATGCAAAAGTGCAGCTGAAAGTCATGGCCCATTTTAGAAGGATATTCAGATGCGTAACCGTATCCACATTTTTGGTTTTCCAAAGCCTGGATAGATTTGGCAGTAACAAAGTTGTAATCATTCTGTCGAATAACATAACCAGCAAGATCAGTTTAAACGCTGCGCCATAGTACCCTGCATGAGTATTACCAAGAAAGTAGCCTATAAAAAGAGGAGGAAGCAGAATAACAAATTGGGCAAAGAGACTCCCAAAACCGATTTTAATTCCATCGGCAATTAAAAGTTTGATATTACCCAGTGCCGTTTTAAAAGGATTCAGCAGATGTTTTTTCTCATAAAGAAACAATAGTAACAGAGCCGCAAGAAGAACAGAAAAAGTGTAAAAAACAGGCACTAAAAGCAGGTTTTCAGGCCCTGCTAAATAATATAATAATAGAAGATAAACAATTGCCTGCAGCATTCTGGAATAGGTAATCCGGTTAAATATTTGCAACCCGTTGTAGAGCCATTCAATTTGCATGGCGTGTGGAATTAAAGCCAGTATAAAAAGCTGTAAAATAATGGCAGTTTCAAAATTGGCACCGAAAACCGTCCAGATAAACAGGGATGCAGCCAGGAATGAAACGAC
>JBHJOO010000531.1:0-2327 GCA_050329675.1 Balneolaceae bacterium | reverse complement strand
TAATAATATCAAGTAGCGAAGATATCGAGGATTTGCGGGAGTTTTACGTCCGAGTTAATAAAACTGGCTTAAAGTTAAATAGGCCTGAGCTTTATAAAGCTGAGTACTATAATACAAATTTCTTGAATTTGGTTGATGAACTTTCTCAATATTCGAAATTTAGAGATCTGGAACTTTTTACAGAAAGAAGTTCAAATAGAATGAAAGATCGAGAGTATATCGAGGAATTAGTAGCTCAAATTGTGTTTGGTATTACTGATAAGAAAAATTCTGTTGATAGACTCTACAAAAAAGATGTAGATGATGAACAAATAGAAGACATTAAATCTGAATTTATCGAGATAATTGATTTAATACATGAACTTTCGAGTTACAAACATATTTCAGATACGAGGTATAAGCAAAGAAATGACTTTTACACAATTTTTGGGTTAATCAAAGATATTAAAAGAATACCATTTGATGACCTTTTAGAACTTTATAAAATACTCATAAAAATTGGCCCTGATATCAAACCTAGTGTCACAACAAAATAATTATGCAACATAATGCTTGGATAGTTTCTTATCTGCATCTTGCTTGGTAAAGGACCAATGGATTTTTTTCTTCTCCTTATTCCTTTGGGTTGTCCATGGCTCAAGCTGTTGCTTGAGAAGCTCCTCGCTTCCAATTTTGTCGGGTAAACACTCTTTTCCCATTACATTTATTTCAATTTCAGCCATGTTAAGCCAGCTTGCGTGTTTTGGTGTATAACAAAATTCTATTTTTTTCAGGATCTGATCCGCTTGCGTTTTGGAAAACGTCTCGTAAAAGGATGTTGGAAAATGGGTGTTTAAGTTATCCAGTACAAGTCGAATCTTGATTGCATTGGGATATTCCTTTTGTACTAAATCGGCTACGAAATTGGCAAAATCAGACTTTTTCCTTGTTTTGGTTACGTTTATGACCCGTCTGCCAGCCTTGGGTTCTACGGCCACAAAAATATTTCTTGTTCCGTTGCGCTTATATTCATAATCATACTTCGCCGGACGCCCCGGCTTCATGGGGATCGGCTTGCGTATGTCCTCCAGAAGCTGTTTGCTCTTCTCATCCATGCAAACCACCGGATACTCAGGATCATAGTCTTCCTCATACAAATCCAACAGCCGATACATGCGCTCTCTGTACTCAGGTGTAATCACCCCAATACACCACATCTTTTTTAGCCAAGGTTTACTTTCGTTTTTTTTAGTATCAATCGAATACTTTCCCGATTGATGGTCTTGATTCCCGTACTCTTTTTTGCTTCCGCTGCAAGTAACTCCAACGTCCACTTCTGTCGACCCTCCGGTGGATCACTGCAGGCCATCGCAATAATATCAGCCACCTGTTTTTGATGATATTTCCTGGGCTGACCGGGGCGGGGATTGTCTTTAATGGCGGAATCCAGACCGTATTCCAGGTAATTTTTCTTTGTTCTCCAGATGGCTGTGCGTTCAACCTCTAATAACTCTTCTATTTCTGCCGTCTTTTTGCCCTTATGAAGCCACAATAAGATATACGCTCGGTTCACTTCACGAACATTCTTGTTGCCGCTTCGGGTGAACGTCTTCAAAGACTCAACGTCCTCGGGGGGTAATTGTAGGTTTTTCATTTTGATCCTTGCTATTGGAAAAGGTTATGGTAAAAGCAAAGATACTAATTTGTTGCGTAATTAATTTGTTAAAATACTAGTGCGGCTCCCTGTTCCAATTCTCTTTTTCTGACACTAAGAGTGTCCCAAGCGAAGAGATTATCCAATATAAAATCAGTATAGTATGATGAGTTATCCATATACTCTATTGGATCGTCATTTCTTATATAACTAACTATCTTTTCCCTTGTAGCAAGAGTTCCATACACAGATGCTGACTGAATATCATATGCTATGAAAAAAAGCAGTGTGTCGGCAGTACTTACCCATTCAGTATTAGGTGACTGAAATACCATATCCTGAGTTGTAGAAACTCGTTCCTGAATAAGTTTATCAGCTCTTTTACCCGTAAGGCAAGAGGTAAGGATGATTAATGAGATAGTAATTCCAAAAATTAATTTCATCCTTGTCATTTCAGTAACGTTTCTTATGGCATAACGGTGCGGCATTTAAGCGGTTTTGCCAGTTCAATAAGTGAATATGATTAAAATCAGGATATTCCACAAAGTTAATAAACTGAATGGAAGCAAAGAGCCGCAAAATCCGCTTGAAATGCATGGTTATAATGCGATTCACCCGATTTCGTAGTATCATTAAACTATGAAATACCACACACCAAAATCTGAAGATGAGATTCTGCCGAATAAGCTCGGGT
>JBHJOO010000237.1:0-2307 GCA_050329675.1 Balneolaceae bacterium | reverse complement strand
GGTTCTCCGGTTACGGCGCTGGCCAGTTTCCGTTCATTTCCTGTTTCGATCCATTTACCGGCGGCGAAAGTTTTGACTTGTAGTGACATCTTTTACCAAAAGTTTTGTTATTTAAAAGGAATATGAAATACTATTTTTTCAAAAGTATAAAATCCAGGAACTCATCTCCAAAAATTATTAATCAATTTCGGAAGCGCTTCTATGGGTTTGATTTGACATTACAGAGATTATTGGCATGAATGTTGGCGAACGGTTTTTTCTCATTCCAATATTGAAGAGTAGAAAAATTTAACTTCCTGAAGTTTTTTTATATTTAATGATCGTTTCCGAGTATAAAGAAATACTTATCACTACAAAATATCTTTCAGTGTTTCACCAATTTCAGCAGGACTTTCAACCACGGTAATACCCGCATCACGGAGAGCTTTCTTTTTGTCCTGAGCTGAACCTTTGCCACCTGAAATTATAGCACCGGCATGCCCCATCCGGCGGCCAGGAGGTGCCGTGCTTCCGGCGATGAATGCCACAACCGGTTTATCCACATATTTACTGATATACTCAGCAGCTTCCTCTTCGGCTGTTCCACCGATTTCCCCAATTAAAACAATTGACTCTGTGTCAGGATCATTCTGAAATAGTTTTACGGCATCGGTATGATTCGTTCCGATTACGGGATCTCCTCCGATACCAATCGCTGTGCTTTGCCCGAGCCCCGCTTTTGTAAGCTGATCCACAGCTTCATACGTAAGCGTACCTGACCTGGAAATTAACCCGACACTGCCGGGTTCAAAAATCATTCCCGGCATAATCCCTACCTTTGCTTCCCCGGGTGTTATTACACCGGGACAATTCGGGCCGATTAATACAGCATCATGGCTGTCAACAATTTTTTTGGCTATGATCATATCACGGGTGGGTATGCCTTCAGTAATACAGATAATTACCTTAATATCTGCAAAAGCAGCTTCAGTTATTGCATCACCGGCAAATGCAGGCGGTACAAATATAACAGAGGTATTAGCCCCCTCCTTTTCAACGGCATCAGCTACCGTATTAAATACAGGTAAATCAAGATGTTTTTGACCACCCTTTCCGGGAGTTACCCCGCCTACAACTTTCGTTCCATACTCAATCATTTGTCCGGCGTGAAATGTACCTTCACTCCCGGTAAAACCCTGGACAACAAGGCGTGTATGATTACCAACTAAAACACTCATTTAACAGTTCTTTAAAATTTAGTTTTTCAGATTTTTTAATCGATCGGAATATACCACGATGTGTTTCATTTGCCAAACTGATTAAGGCTTGCAGACTGAAAAGCAAATGCAAACTTATAAGTTATTAAACAGAAAATTTACAATTTCGATAAAAAATTATAAAATTGATGACAAAAGAATATTTGACTCTCATTGGTTGATTTCGTTTTATATATTAGAATTAAAATAGTATGTAATATTAATCCGTTGAGTCGTATATTTTAATATTTCAAGGTAAATCTTTGACCCATTATACATTTTTATAATGATAATACATGGTTAATGGAGTTCTCTCACGAAGATTCAGACTTGTACAATTATAAACATCCACTAAAACAACTCTGAAAAATTACTTTTTGTGTACTGGTATTTTTCAATCCACAAAATTATAACTCCATCAATTACCATATTTTATGAAAAAAGTTATTAGCGGTATCCAGCAAATTGGAATTGGCACACCTCACGAAGAAAAAGCATTTAAATGGTACAGAAAACATTTCGGTATGGATATTTGTGTATTCCAGGATGTTGCTGACGCTTCTCTGATGACCGGTTACACGGGAAACCAATTACACAGCAGATCAGCTACGCTGGCTATGAACATACAAGGCGGAGGCGGCTTGGAGATTTGGCAATTTACCAGCCGCAAACCCACACCCCCGGCTTTTGATATTCAACTCGGAGATCTGGGTATTTTGGGCATTCGAATGAAAAGCAAAAAGCTTTCAAAAACGTATAAAAAATTTAAATCTGAGGGGCATATTGATATTGTAAACGGAATAGTACAGGCTCCAAACGGTTCTTCTCATTTTTTTGTGAATGATCTCCACGGCCTCATTTTTCAGATGGTTGACGGGGAAGAATGGTTTTCGAACGGAAATTATCATTCCGGCGGGATTGCCGGATGTATGATTGGTGTATCTGACATTGAAGAATCCCTTATTTTATATAATGACATCCTGGAATATGATAAAATAGAATATGATGAAACCGGTGTTTTTGATGATTTCAAAGGACTTCCGGGAGGTTTACAAAAAATGAGACGGGTTTT
>JBHJOO010000249.1:0-2843 GCA_050329675.1 Balneolaceae bacterium | reverse complement strand
ATCTGCTTCATTACGGCAATTATTTTTGGCTTACGTAACGCAAAGGTATAAATACAAATAGATTGAAGAAACTCGTTCAAATCGTTACAAAAGAGATCCCCTTTTCCCTTACGTGGGTGCATGTTCTCATTATATCCACTCTAATTGGCGGACTATTTGTATTTATAACTCTTTATTTTGAACCACACGGAACAGATGGTTACCAGGTTCCGTATCGAAACCTGCTGCTTTCCGGTTATGCCCTTTGCCACATTATTCCCTACCTGCTTTTTTACGGCCTTGAGCGCAGGGCTTATCAATGGAAAGGAAACCGATGGCAAATTTATGATGAACTGATATTTAAAACCGGATTGATTATCGCCATGGCAACGGCTTCGTGGTTCTACAATATCCGGGTAATTAATGATATCAGTCCTACATGGAGCCGCTGGGCCGAACATTTAATCTATTACGGTCTGCCGTATATACCTTTGCTGGCACCGGCAGCGATTTTGCTGCATATCTACTTTTCCAAAAGAAAAAAATATGTTCAGGCAAAGGATCAAAACATGATTACGATCCATGGAAAGAATAAAGAGGATTATCTTGAAATTGCTGAAGATCAATTTATTTATGCTGAATCGGATCAAAACTATGTGACGATCTTTTTTCTTGATGATGGAGAGGTAGAGAAAAAAGTCATTCGCTCAACTCTAAAAAATGTTCAAAGACAGGTTGCCCGGTCCGAACGCATACACCGTTCATATCTGATAAATCCAAAGCATCTGAAGAGATTAACCGGCAATAAAAGGCAGCGTTTTGCTGACCTCCATCACATTGAAAATTCCATTCCCATCTCTGCAGAACTGGATAATAACCTGAATTCGATTCTAAAATGATGATTAATGCGTTTCGATTAGTTGGAAAGGGGGGGACTTTCAAGCATATAAATCAAGATATTATTAATCGAACCCAGGTTAATAGTATCTTGAAAAAAGGTTCATCCTGATCCCGGATATCTCAAAATCAACCCATCATCTTCACAGACGTCAATAAAAACTTCAGATACATCACATCTCTGAATCTTTATATAAGGATTTGAGTACGTTGTGAAAAATTTTCCTGAATCTTGCTCAGTAAAAGGGGCATTGAGGGGAATCTTATCCAATCACAATCTTTTAATTTTATTCGACGATGAGCTTCATACGTTTTAAAAATATGACGGCATATAGCCTGCTTTTTATTCTTATTATATTTCAATCTCTTACGGCACAACCCAAAATTGAACTTGATGAAAAAAACAATCCGGTTATCACGGAAGAGAGGGCAAAAAAAATTGTTGCGACCGCTGAATTTGAAATTGTACATGAAGGCTCTGTATTAAACAGAATGTTTGGAGATAGTGAACAGATCAGGCTTACGGATTTGGAAGGAAAAATTGTGGTTCTCGATTTTTGGCAGACATGGTGCGGCCCATGCCATGTCAGTTTCAGAGGATATCATCAAGCCAAAGAAACCTGGCCCGATAAGATTGAAATCGTTGCTGCTTCGCCCGACTGGGCAGACAGTAACCGTAAAATCCGCAGTTTTATTCGTAACCACGATTATGATTTTATTTATGTGCTTGCAGGTGGACTTGAAAATGAGCTGAACCTGGGATCGATTCCCTATAAAATCATTTTTGCCCCCGACGGCAGCCTTATCGGTTCGTTTTCCGGCTCCAAAGGAGTTGAGGGCGAGTTTGAAGCCCTCCGGGAACTGGTTGAGTTGTGGTTTTAACTTTTCTATTTAAAAATTTAAATACGGTATAATGTATGCGAAAAAAGATTATAGTCGGTACAATTCTATTGGTTGGAGTGATTTCTGCAGTTTTTTTTGTACGCAGTGATCTCCACCGGGTCTATCTGCCAACCGCTTCCGGTATTATGGCTAAACAGGTTTGTTCACTTCATTTTGTATCGGGATTCAGTCATGAAGAAGCCCGTACTCTGTATCTGGATCCACTGGCTGATGATTTTGCCGGACTTATTTTCAGTGATATTCGTGTATCAAACCGGGAAGTTTATGCAAGTATCATTGGCTTATATCGCCAAACAGCAGTCTTCCGGGAAGGGATCGGCTGCTCGCTTGTACACGATGGCCGCAATTTTGACCGAACCCTTGCCTTGCCGCCGGCGCGTGTTCACAAACCACTATCCATCGATTATTTCCACCGGGCCTCTCATTTTGATACATTGGCACTTGAATCTGCCCTGAATACTAACTTTATACAGTCCAATCGCAACACTCTTGCGATTGTGGTTCTGAATAAAGGCCACCTGATTGCCGAACGATATGCCGATGGTATTACTCCTGCGACTCCACTACATGGATGGTCGATGGCCAAAAGCCTGACAGCAACCCTGGCCGGTGCAATGGTACATCGCGGTGAGATTGAACTCGATGAAAAAGGAATAGTGAACAACTCCCGTTTACATGAGCTAACATTGGATCATCTGCTGCGCATGAATACCGGATTGGATATAACTGAAACCAGCGATGGCTGGGATCCGAATTCCAAAATGCTTTTCACACAAGCCGATATGGCAGACTGGGCATCACACCGTGATATGCTTCACAAACCAGGTGAAAAATGGGAGTATATGAGCGGGAACACAATATTAGCCATGCGAGCCATGCAGAATCGACTGGGAGAAACGCTTGATGAACAACTCGCCGGATTGAGAGAACGTGTTTTCGAACCACTTGATATCTATTCAGCTATTTTTGAAACCGATGAGGCTGGCACTTTGCAGGGATCGTCCTATATGTATGCAACTGCTCACGATTGGGCCAGGCTCGGCCAGCTCTACCTAAACAGAGGA
>JBHJOO010000569.1:0-3354 GCA_050329675.1 Balneolaceae bacterium | reverse complement strand
TTCAACCTTCAACCTTCAACACACAACTCAGCACCTGCCCCCTCTTTACCCAAAGCATATTTCGTGTTACCTTATAAAATCATTACTAACCAAATTTGAGAAAAAACCATGAGTTTAATTGAATTAATACACGGAAGACAAATACTTGATTCCAGGGGAAATCCGACTGTTGAAGTGGATGTAATGCTTTCGAGCGGGATAACCGGAAGGGCAGCCGTGCCATCAGGAGCCTCAACCGGTGAATTTGAAGCCGTTGAGCTCAGGGATGGCGAAAGTGATTATTTTCTCGGCAAAGGTGTAAAAAAGGCTGTTGAAAATATCAACAATATTATCTCGGATGCATTGACTGATATGCCTGTTTTTCTGCAAACCGAAATTGATGAATTGATGATTGAATTGGATGGGACACCAAATAAAAGCAAGCTTGGTGCAAATGCTATGCTGGGTGTTTCGATGGCAGTTGCAAAAGCTGCCGCTCAAACAAGCGGGTTGCCGCTTTGGAGATACCTCGGGGGTGTGAATGCAAAATTATTGCCGCTACCCATGATGAATATCATAAACGGAGGATCTCATGCAGATAACAATGTGGATTTGCAGGAGTTTATGATTATGCCTGCGGGAGCCCGTTCTTTCAGCCATGCCATTCAGATGGGTGCTGAAATTTTTCATCATCTGAAAAAAGTATTGGGATCAAAAGGATATAGTACGGCCGTTGGTGATGAAGGAGGTTTTGCACCCAACCTGAAATCAAATGAGGAAGCAATTGAAGTGATTTTGAATGCAGTTGAAAAAGCAGGGTACACACCGGGTGAAGATATCCTTCTGGCTCTTGATCCTGCCACATCTGAATTTTATAACGCGGAAAAAAAGCTCTATGAATTCAAATGGAGTGATGGTTCAAAGAGAAATGATGACGAAATGGTTGAATTCTGGTCCGGTTGGATTGATAAGTACCCGATTATCTCAATTGAAGACGGGATGTATGAAGATGACTGGGAAGGCTGGAAAAAACTTACCGATGCTATAGGAAACAAGGTTCAGCTCGTTGGTGATGATCTATTTGTAACCAATACGGAACGCCTTGCCAAAGGGATCAATATGGGTGTTGGAAATTCAATTCTGATAAAAGTAAACCAGATCGGAACTTTGACCGAAACCTTCGATGCAATTGAAATGGCTCATAAAAACGGATATACAACTGTAATTTCTCACCGGTCCGGTGAAACAGAAGACACAACTATTTCGGATATTGCTGTAGCAGTCAATTCAGGACAGATTAAAACCGGATCCATGAGCAGAACCGACCGGATAGCCAAATACAACCAGCTTTTAAGAATTGAAGAAGAGCTGGGTGATTGTGCTGTTTTTCTTGGAAGTGATACATTTGAATTTTGATGCCAATTACCAGATTCACTTATAAATCCATTTTATAATCAAACTCAGGCTTTTTTAAAGTATGATAACTTAAAATTCGTGTCTCATGGCGGCTTATATAAACTTTAAAATTAAACCATGAGAGCCGATCGCCTGAAATTGAAACATTTCCGGAATCATACGGATACGGAAGTAAATCCGGCACCACATCTGAATTTGATTACAGGGCCAAACGGTTCAGGTAAAACAAGCCTTATTGATTCGCTTCACTATTTGTGCATGTCGCGCAGTTTTGTTTCAACCAGCGACCAATATGTGGTTACTCATGACGAAACATTCTTTATGATCGAGGGTGATTTCAAGGGAAATATCAGATCAGATTTTAAAGTTGGATGTTCCTACTCAAAGGGAGAAGGAAAGAAAGTCTTTATCAATGATAGTCCGCTTGGGAGATTATCCGACTTAATTGGAATGGTACCGGTCGTAGTTCTTAGTCCTGAAGATCAAAAACTGACAGGTGAAGGGCCGGTTGAAAGGCGTTCATTTATCGATTCTTTTATCAGCCAGATTTCAAACAATTATTTGCGTGACCTGATTGAATACCGTAAAATAAGAAAGCAGAGAAATAAGCTTTTAAAAGAGTTTAAGGGGCCTGTTTCAATGCTGAAGAACCTGCTGGAGCCATGGGACGTTCAGCTTGTAAATACCGGGGCAAGGATTGTTAAAATGCGGTCGGATGTACTACTTCAATTTAAAAGATATTTATCGCTTCAATATGAAAAAATATCCGGATTGAAGTTAAAACCAGATCTTGAATACCAAACTTTTTGCAGAGATCTGTCAAGCGTAGAAAACATCACCAAAGAATATTCAAAAATTCTTGAAAATTCTTTAGAGAAAGAAATAGAAAGAGAACAAACGATAGCGGGCCCGCATCGGGATGAAATTATTTTTTATCTGGATGAAATGGAACTGAGAAAATATGGTTCACAAGGGCAACACAGATTATTTGCAATTTCATTAAAAATGGCGCAACTTTTTTATTATTCAGATGAATTGGATGAATTGCCCGTGATGCTTCTGGATGATGTATTTGGGAATCTCGATCAGCATAAAACAGATATTTTAATAGAAACTTTAATTGATCATCCCGGGCAGATTTTTGTAACGTCGGCATCGGAAAAACCATTTTCAAAATTTCCGTTTGCAAATAACAAAGTAAATGCCTGGTTTGTGATTGATAATGGTTCAGTAATAAAAAGAGAATGATCGGATATGACTTTTGGAAATAAACCACAGGAAATGAGTACTCTTTTAAAGGAGTTTCTTAAAAGGGTGCCCAACCGTAAAGAATTGAAACGGGGAATGGTACTTCATTTTTGGCCGGAAATTGTGGGTGAAAAGATAGCATCCAATTCAAAAAATTTACATTTTGAAAATGACAGGCTTATTGTTGAAGTTGAAAATTCAGCCTGGAGGCATGAAATTCACATGAACCGGTTTTCAATTGCAAAAAAACTGAATGAAAAAGTTGGGTCAAAAACTGTTAAAGAGCTTGTTGTAAGATCTGGTTGAGTGGCTGTTAAACCACAATTTTTTTACTTAAAATATAAGCATGAGTATAAGAGAAAGAATATCCAATTTTATTAAAACCGGCACTTCGTTTGATACTGATGGGAATACGGAATCTCCATTTGTGACCCGTGAAAAAGTGATTGCCTTTTTGGCCGCTTTCATTTTTGCTTTTTGTTTATGGTTTATCATTAATCTGAATCGGGATTTTACGGTCAATCTCAGCCTGCCTATTCTGATTGACAATATGCCCGAGGATAAAGCCTTGAGTTCAGGTATCCCGGAATTTGCATCAGTGAGTTTAAACGGAGAAGGATGGCAGCTGATATCACTTTATAATAATCCTCCTAAAGTAAATTTAAATATTGAAACGGAACAGGTTAATATTTTTGACCAGATACGGCAGCA